>NZ_JBHUYG010000074.1:0-21825 GCF_042668795.1 Pedococcus sp. NPDC057267
ACCTGTTGACCGACGTGCTCCCCGGCCTCCGGCAGCAGCCGGAGGCCGGCGGGGGCAGCCGGGGCCCGGACGTGCCGGGCGACGGCGCGGTCCTCGAGGGGGCCGGGGCACCGGGCGAGGACCTCTCCTCCGGGAACCAGCGTTACGGCCGCGCCGGCCGGCCGCTCAACCGCCAGTCGCCGTTCTACATGGGGTTCGTCGGCGCCATCGGTGTGCTGACCGCGGTGCTGCTCTGGCACACGCTGGGCCGGCTCACCACGGTCCTGACGATCCTGGTCATCTCGTTCTTCCTCACCCTCACCCTCAACCCCGTCGTCGAGACGCTCACCCGCCGCGGGGTGAAGCGCGGCGGTGCCGTCGCGCTGGTCTTCGCCGGCCTCGTCCTCGTGTTCGCCCTCCTGGGCGTCGTCGTCGTGCCGCCCGTCATCACCCAGGGCGGGCAGCTCATCCAGCAGGCCCCGGACTGGCTCGACCAGATCCTCAAGAGCCGCTGGGTGCAGGACCTCGACAAGCACTACGACCTCGTCGGCAAGATCCGCTCCGAGTTCACCAAGAAGATCACCGACAGCGGCTTCCTGAGCTCGGTCTTCGGTGGCGTCCTGGGGGTGGGCGCCGCGGTCGTCACGGGCATCTTCCAGGCCTTCACGGTCCTGGTCCTCACGCTCTTCCTGCTCGCCTCGCTCCCCCGGGTCAAGCACGCGGCATACGCGGTCGTCCCTGCCTCGCGCCGCGCCCGGGTGATGTCGCTCTCCGAGGAGATCATGCGGCGCACCGGCTCCTACGCCATCGGTCAGATCGCCGTGGCGACCGTGAACGCCGCGTGCTCCTGGATCATGATGACCATCGTCGGGATCCCGTATGCCGCGGTGCTGGCCGTGTCCGTCGGCTTCCTCGGGCTGATCCCCATGGTGGGGGCCACGCTCGGCGCCTCCGTCGTCTGCCTGGTCGCCGTCTTCGACGAGCCGCGCAAGATGTTCATCGCGCTCGCGTACTACGTGATCTACCAGCAGATCGAGAACTACGCGGTGGCGCCGCGGATCATGCAGCGGACCGTGTCGGTCCCGGGCGCCGTGACGGTCGTCGCGGCCATGGCGGGCGGCACGCTCCTCGGGGTGCTCGGCGCGCTGCTCGCGATCCCGGTGGCCGCCGGCCTGCTGCTGCTCTACGAAGAGGTCCTCCTCCCCCGCCAGCGCCGCCACTGACCCGCGTCGGTCCCGTTCGGCCCGGTCGCTGCCACGCCACCGTCCTTCCCGCCGGGCGCGCCACGGGGCCCCGGCCCACGCTCGTCTGTGCACACACGTCCGTCCCTGTGCGCAGGGAGCGGGTCAGCGCGCAGTGGTACTCGGGTCTGTGAGCAGGCCTCCGGGCAGCGGACCGGTCGCGCAGTCGCGCGCCGTCAGGCGGGGTGGGCAGGACGTCGGTGGGCGCGCCGGCCGGTGAGCTCGTGCCACCGGACGCGGTGGCCGGTGATGACGAGCGCGCGGCGGTACACGGCCGCGCCGACCCCGACGAGCAGCACCGCCGTCGCCCCGGTCAGCACCATGGCCGTGACCAGCTCCCAGGCCGACACCTCGCCGCTGGACCAGCGCACCGGCATCGCCAGCGGCGCGCTCAGGGGGAAGAGCGAGATCGCCGTGCTCCAGCCGCTCGTCGGCTGGCCGGTGACCACGATGATGCTGAGCAGGTAGACGATGACGAGCACCGTCGTCACCGGGGCGACTGCCGCGCTCGCCTCGGTCACCTTGTCGACGAGGGCAGCCGCCGCGGCGAACAGGAAGGCGTAGACGGCGAACCCCAGCGCGAACCACACCAGGGCCAGGACGAGGTCGCCGCTCGCGACGGGTGGCAGCCCCACGTAGCCGAGGCGGACCGCGACCGCGAGCGGGACCGCGAGCACGAGCACCTGGGCGAGCGTCGCCGCGCCCACCGCCGACACCGTGCCGACCAGCACCTGGCTGGGACGCAGGACTGCGAGCAGCACCTCGGAGACACGCGTCGACTTCTCGACGGCGACGGCAGAGGCGATGGCGCCGCCGGCGAAGGTGATCGCGAGGTACAGGGCGATGCCGACCCCGTACCCGACGGCCGCGCGCTCGCCGCTGTCGGTGCGACCGACCGTCACCTGCAGGGGCGGGCGCACCGCCGCGATCGAGGCGATCTGTGCCGGGCTCAGGCCGGCGGCCCGCAGCCGGGCCGTGGTCTCGACCGACACCACCGCCTGGGCCACGACCGCGGAGAAGGTCTGGTCCACCCCCGTACCGGTGAACAGGGTGCCGTCCGCGAGGCCGGCCGTCGCGGCGCCGTCGCGCACGGACGTGCGGACGTCCGCGGCGGTGCCGCGCGCGGCATACTCCACGGTGAAGCCCTGGCGGGTGGCGGCCGCGGAGAGTGCGTCGCGCAGTGGCGCGGGGGCCGCGCCCACCGTCGCGAGGGTGTAGCTCGTGGTCCGGTCGAGGACGAGGTGCGGGACGAGCACCGCGGCGGCCGACGCCAGCAGGAGCACCGCCGTGATGAGGCGGTATGCCCGCGAGCGCACCGTCTCGAGCAGGCTCCGCTCGGCCACGAGGGCCGTCCCGCTCCACCAGGTCACCGGGCCACCTCCAGGGTGCGTTCGCCGCCCGCCGCGGCCAGGAAGAGCTCGGACAGGGTCGGCAGCTCGAGCCCGAAGTCGAGGACGGGTCCCCGGGACCGGGCCGCGTCGAGCAGTCGCAGCGGGTCGACGCCGGGCGGCACGGTGAGCCACAGGTCGTCGGCCTGGTCGCTCACGACGTGCACACCGTCGAACGCGCGCAGCCACTCCCTGTCCGGCGACTCGAGCCGCAGCCGCAGGCGGCGCTGACCCGAGGCCGCACGCAGGTGCGACACCGACCCGGCGAGGACGGTGCGCCCGTGGTCGACCATGACGATGTCCTCGCACAGGTCCTGCACGAGGTCGAGCTGGTGGCTGGAGAAGAGCACCAGGCACCCGTCCGCCGCCCGACGCTGCAGCAGCCCGGACAGCTGCTCGACCGCCACCGGGTCCAGGCCCGCGAACGGCTCGTCGAGCACGATGACGTCGGGCAGGTGCGCGAGCGCGGTCGCCAGCTGCAGCCGCTGCTGCAGGCCACCGGACAGCCGGTCGGTGCGCTCGTCCCAGCGGTCCCCCAGCTCGAGCTCCCCGAGCAGCTCACGCGCCCGCTGCGTCGCCTCCCCACGCGCAAGGCCGTGCAGCCGCGCGAAGTGCACCACCTGCGGGCCGGCCGGCATGGCCGGGTAGAGGCCGCGCTCCTGCGGCATGTAGCCCCAGCCGCGCCGGTCGTGGACGTCCTGCAGGCGCCGCCCGTCCAGCCACACCTGGCCACCGTCCGGGACGAGCACCCCCAGCAGGATCCGCATCAGGGTCGTCTTGCCCGCGCCGTTGGGGCCGAGCAGGCCGGTGAGCCGCCCGGCCGGCACCTCACAGCTGACGCCGTCGAGCGCCACCCGCTCGCCGAAGGCGTGCACCACCTGGTCGACCCGCAACCCGTCCGACACCCGTCCACCGTCACGCGAGCGGGTCACCTCCCCACAGGGGCGAACGTCCCTTCCCGAGGCCCGTCACCGGGCGTCTGCGCGCAGATCTGGGTCCCACTGCGCAGGGAGCGGATCCGTGCGCAGTCACACGCTGGACTGTGAGCAGACAAGCGATCAGGGACGGGGACGGGCCGCGTCAGCGGTAGGAGCCGGTGGCGTGGCGGCGGCCGCGGGCCTCCCAGCAGGTGGTGTGCCAGTGCCGGCGGTCGTCGAGCCCGCCGAGGCCGTCGGCCGGCCACGCGACCACGTGCGGAGTGCCGGTCGGGATCGTCTGCTGGCAGCCCGGGCACAGGTACGCGCGCGTCGACCCCTCGCCGGAGACGCGGCGCACGAACCACTCGCCCCCGGCATACGACTCCCGGCGAGGGGCGCCACCGACGGCCCGCTGCAGGTTCAGCGGGACGTCGTCGCGGCGACGGCGGTTGGCTCGGGGCACGGTGCCGATTCTCCCAGAGCCGGTGCCGCCAGGTGGCGCCGGCGTCGCCCGCGTGCCCACGTTGCCGCGGGCGAGAGGGTATGCCGGGGTCAGGCGTAGGTGCGGAAGCCGCGGCCGGTCTTGCGGCCGAGGTAGCCGGCGGTGACGAGGTGCTCGAGCAGCGGGGCCGGCGCGAAGCCGGGCTCGCGGAACTCGAGGTAGAGCTCGCGCTGGATCGCCAGGGACACGTCGAGCCCGACGACGTCGAGCAGCTCGAACGGGCCCATCGGCAGGCCACAGCCGGTCTTCATCGCGGTGTCGATGTCGTCGGCGCTGGCGTAGTTGGCCGACAGCATCTTCACGGCGTCGTTGAGGTACGGGAAGAGCAGCGCGTTGACGATGAAGCCCGAGCGGTCGCCGCAGGAGACGGCGTGCTTGCCGATCCTGGCGCAGAGGTCCTTCACCGTGGCGACGACGTCGGCGTCGGTGGAGACGGTGTGCACGACCTCGACGAGCTTCATCACCTGGGCGGGGTTGAAGAAGTGCATGCCGATGACGTCCTGCGGGCGCTTCGTGGCCGCAGCGAGCTCGACGACGGGGAGGCTCGAGGTGGTCGTCGCGAGGATGGCGCCGGGGCGGCAGATCTCGTCGAGGTTCTCGAACAGCGCCTGCTTGACGGCGAGGTCCTCCACGACCGCCTCCACCACGAGGTCGACGCCGGCGAGCGCGTCGAGGGAGGTCGAGCCGGTGAGGCGACCGAGGGCCTCGTCGCGCGCCGACTCCTCGAGCTTGCCGCGCTGGACGGCCTTCTCCAGGGAGCGGGTCACGCCCGCCGTCACGGCGTCGACCTTGGCCTGGCTGCGGGTCACGTAGGTGACGTCGTAACCCGCCTTGGCGAACACCTCGACGATGCCGGTCGCCATCGTCCCCGACCCGACGACGCCGACGGTCGCGACGGGGCGCAGCGTGGCACCCGACTCGCCGACCGGGCGGGGCGTCAGGGCGTCGTCGACGACCGCGGACGAGCCGGGCTCGGCATACGTGTAGAAGCCACGGCCGCTCTTGCGGCCCTTGAGACCGGCGCTCACCATCTGCTTGATGATCGGGCTCGGGGCGTGCAGGCGGTCCCGCCCCTGCTTGTACATCGTGTCGAGGATCTCGTATGCCGTGTCGAGGCCGATGAGGTCCATGAGGGCGAGCGGGCCCATCGGGTACCCGCAGCCCAGGCGCATGGACGCGTCGATGTCCTCGCGGCTGGCGTAGCGCGACTCGTACATCGAGACGGCGTGGTTGAGGTAGCCGAACAGCAGGGCGTTGGCGATGAACCCGGCCTTGTCGCCCACGACCACGGGCTGCTTGCCCAGCCGCTGGGCGAGAGCCTTGACGTCCTCGAAGACCTCGTCCTCGGTGACGACCGTGCGGATGACCTCGACGAACTGCAGGACCGGCGCCGGGTTGAAGAAGTGCATGCCCACGACGCGCTTGGGGTTGCTCGTGGCGACGGCGATCTCGGTGACCGACAGGCTCGAGGTGTTGGTCGCGAGGACGGCGTCCGGGCCGACGATGGCGTCGAGCTTGCCGAACACCTCCTTCTTGAGGTCGAGGTGCTCCGGCACGGCCTCGACGACGAGCTCGCAGTCGGCGAGGTCGTCCATGCTCGAGGTGAAGTGCACCCGCGAGTGCAGCGCAGCCTGGTCCTCCGCCGAGAGCTTGCCGCGGCTGACCGCCCGCCCGGTCGAGTGCTCGAGGACCCCGCGGCCCTTCTCGACCGCCGCGTCGTCGACCTCGACCGCGACGACGTCGATGCCGTTGCGCGCGAACACCTCGACGATGCCGGCACCCATGGTGCCGAGACCGATCACTCCGACCTTCGTGAACTTCCGAGCCATGCCGGGGAGTCTCCCAGACGCCGGACGCGCCCGGGACCCCCGGGCGGCGTGACGGTCGACACCCGCGCCGACGACCCGCAGGACTCCGTATGCCGCCCGCTCACTTCAGTGGCGCGGCGTCACCACTCGTGGCCGGCGCCGATCAGGGCGGACTCCATGTGGAACCGCTGCTCACGCGACAGCCCGCGGATGGCGGGCGGGACGGGGATGTCGACCGCCCGGCAGTAGTCGCGCAGCGCGTGGTCGTAGGCGAGCCGGGCTGCCATGAGTCGCTCGGCCTTGTTGGGGAGGTCGGACGCCTCGACGTAACGGATGTGGTCCGCGAGGCGGCCCAGCTCGAGCGCCAGCAGGACCGGCGGGATGGGTTCAGGGCGGGGTCGGCGCGCGGCGACGAACGCCTCGGCCCGGTCCACGACCGGGCGGAGGACGCGTGGCGGCCGCCCGGTCGACACCCACCGCATACCGGCCGCGAGCGAGGCGAAGACCAGGGCGAGCCCGGCGACGTTGCCGACGACACTGCGCATCCTGCTCACCTCTGTGCTTCGAGTGTGCGATACCTGTGGCCCGCACGCAACGGCCTTCGCGCACCTGTGACGAGGACGACCCGCGGCCCCCGTAGAGTGCCTCCTCGTGCGGCTCGTGATTGCGAAGTGCTCGGTGGACTACGAGGGCCGGCTCTCGGCCCACCTGCCCCTGGCCACCCGGCTCCTGCTCGTCAAGGTCGACGGGTCGGTGCTCGTGCACAGCGACGGCGGGTCGTACAAGCCGCTCAACTGGATGTCGCCGCCCTGCGCCATGGCCGAGGTCAGCCCGGAGGAGCACGAGGCCGCCGAGGGCGTCAGCGCGGTGTGGGTCGTCCAGCACGCCAAGTCCGAGGACCGCCTCCGGGTGCTCATCCACGAGGTGCTGCACGACTCCTCGCACGACCTCGGCGTCGACCCCGGCCTCATCAAGGACGGCGTCGAGGCACACCTGCAGAAGCTCCTGGCCGAGCACATCCACACCCTCGGGGACGGCTGGACGCTGGTCCGGCGGGAGTACATGACGGCCATCGGACCGGTCGACATCCTGTGCAGGGACGCCAGCGGCCGATCGGTCGCGGTCGAGATCAAGCGCCGCGGCGACATCGACGGCGTCGAGCAGCTGACCCGCTACCTCGAGCTGATGAACCGCGACCCGCACCTCGCACCGGTGACCGGGGTGTTCGCGGCGCAGGAGATCAAGCCGCAGGCGCGGACCCTGGCCACGGACCGCGGCATCCGCTGCGTGACGCTCGACTACGACGCCCTCAAGGGCATCGACACCAGCGAGCACCGCCTCTTCTAGGCCGCTCGTCCGGCCCGCGCCTCTGGCCCCTCCTCAGGCCCACGGATCAGACGACGGAGCGGTCCACCGAGCCGGGCCAGCAGCGCACCGCGAAGCCGTCCCCGTCGACGGCCACCTCGGCCACCCCGCAGTTGGGCAGGAAGGCCGCCGCCGCCAGGTCGGCCCGCACCGCACCGTCGATCCGCGGCAGCACGAACGACATCACTCCCCCGTGGCTGAACACGAGCACCGTCTCGCCGCGGTGCTGGTCGGCGACCGACAGCAGCGCCTCGCGGTAGCGCGCCAGGACCTCGGCCCCGGTCTCCCCGCCCGGGATGCAGCGCCCGAGGTCACCGTGCATCCAGGCCTTGAAGACGGACATCAGCTCGGGGTCGTCGTGCGGGCGCCCGGCCAGCGCGCCCACGGAGAACTCCTCGAGGCCGTGGACGACGACGGAGTCCACACCGAGCACCTCCGCGGCCAGCGCCCCGGACTCGACGGCGCGCTGCAGCGGGCTGGTGTGCACCCGCGCGACGTTGCGACCGCGCAGCGACTCGGCCAGCGTGCGCACCTGCTCGCGCCCGCGCCCGGTGAGCCAGCCGCCCTCGTCCGAGAGCACGGAAGGGTGGCCGTACTCCGCGTCGCCGTGGCGCGCGACCAGCAGCGTCGCCGGGCAGTGCAGGTCGCTCATGCCCCGAGCGTATGCCGCGTGCCCGCCGGTCGCGGGCCCTCGGCCTCGGTCAGCGCAAGGCGAGGAGGGCGAGCAGCCGGGCGGCCTCCGCCCGGACGGCGTCGCGGGCGGGGGCCAGGTAGCGGCGGGTGTCGACCACGCGCGGGTCCGCGTCGAGCACCTCCCTGACGGCGCCGGTGAAGACGCCCTGCAGGTGGGTGGCGATGTTGACCTTCGTCATGCCGGCCCGCACGGCGGCGACGAGCCCGTCGTCGGCGACCCCGGAGGAGCCGTGCAGGACCAGAGGCACGGGCACCTGCTCGCGGATCGCGGCGATGAGCTCGAGGTCGAGGGCGGCCGTCCGCTCGGTCATCGCGTGGGACGTGCCGACCGCGACCGCGAGCGCGTCCACCCCGGTGTCCCCGACGAACGTCGCGGCGTCGCGTGGGTCGGTCCGGGCACCCGGCGCGTGCACGCCGTCCTTGCCGCCGATCTCGCCGAGCTCGGCCTCGACCGCGACCCCGGCGGCGTGGCACTCGCGCACGACCTCACGGGTCTCTGCCCGGTTGCGCCCGTCCGGCAGCGTGGAGCCGTCGAACATCACGGACGTGAACCCCCGGGCCAGCGCCTCGGTGACGAGCTCGCGGGAGGTGGCGTGGTCGAGGTGGAGCACCACCCGGGCCGGCGACTGCTCCGCGAGCGCCCGGGTCGCGGCAGCGAGCGGCGCCAGCGAGCCGTGCCAGCGCACGGTGTTCTCGCTGACCTGCAGCACCACGGGGAGCCCGGCGTCCTCGGCGGCACCCACCAGGGCCTCCGCGTGCTCGAGGTGGATGACGTTGAACGCGCCCACGCCGTGCCCGGCCCGCCGGGCCTCCTGCACCACCTCGTCCAGTCCGACCAGCACCTCAGCGCACCTCCGTGTCCTCGAGCGTGACGAGCCCGCGCAGTCGCGACACGTCCTCGGCCGCCACCTCGCCCGCGACCGGTTGCAGGACGGCCGCTGCCGACCACGCGACCGCGTCGCCCAGCAGGTCGGGCCAGGCCGTGCCGTGGGCAAGGCCCCTGGCGACGGCGGCGACGCAGGCGTCACCGGCACCGGTGGGGTTGCCCCTCAGGGACTCGCGCAGCCCGGCCCGCAGGACCGTGCCGTCGGGCTCGACCAGGACCATGCCGTCGGCGCCGAGGGAGACCAGCACGTGCCGGGCCCCCTTGCGCTGCAGGGCTTTGGCGCCCTCCACCGGCTCGGTGGTGCCGGTCACGGCATACAGCTCGTCGCGGTTGGGCTTGATGACGTCGGGGCCGCTGGGCAGCGCGTCGACCAGCGCGTCGCGCGAGGTGTCGAGGACGACGCGGGCGCCGGCGGCGTGGCCGGCCGCGACGAGCGCCGCGCACCCCTCGCCACCGAACCCGGGCGGGACGCTGCCGGAGACCACGAGCACGGCGGGGCGGTGCACCCGCAGCAGGCGTTCGACGTGGACCACGAGCGCGTCGCGCAGCTGGCGCGGCCAGGGCGCACCTGGCTCGTTGAAGGCCGTGGCGTCGCCGTCATCGGCGGAGACGACGGTGACGGTCCGCCGGGTCGGCAGGTCGCACCGGTGCAGGTCGTGGCGGATCCCGCGACGGTCGAGGTCGGCGCGCAGCGCGTCGCCCGACGCGCCGCCGACGACCCCCGTGGCCAGGACGGGCTCCCCCAGCAGGGCGAGGACGGCGGCGACGTTGACCCCCTTGCCGCCGGCCCGCTCGCGGACCTGGCGCACGCGGTGGCTCGTGTGCGGCACGAGCCGGTCGACGTCGTACGTCACGTCGAGGGCCGGGTTGGGGGTGACCGTGAGGATCATGCGACGTCCCACGCGAGGCAGGCGGCGCCCAGGCAGCCGGCCCGCTCGCCGAGCCGCGCCCGCTCGATCCGGGGCTCGCGCTGGAAGGTGAGCGAGGCGTGGACGGCCTTGCGCAGGGGCGCGAGCAGCGTCTCCCCGCTCTGCGCCAGCCCTCCCCCGACGAGGACGTGGTCGACGCCGGTGGCGGTCGTCATCATCACGAGGCTGCGGGCCAGGGCGGCCACCGCGTGGTCCCAGACCGCGACGGCATCGGCGTCGCCGGCCCGGACGAGCCCCGCGACCGCCTCGGCGTCGATCGGCGCACCGCCCCGCCCCGCCGTGCGCGCGGCATACGCCCGGGCGACGGCGGACGCGGAGGCCACGGTCTCGAGGCAGCCGCGCTGGCCGCACGGGCAGGGCACCCCGTCGGGCTCGACGACGACATGGCCGATCTCGCCCGCCCAGCCGTCGGCAGCCACGACGTGGCCGTCGAGCATGAGGGCTCCCGCGATGCCCGTGCCGAGCGGGATGAAGAGCACGTTGCGCGATCCGGCCGCCGCACCCCAGGCGACCTCGGCCCGCAGGCCGGCGCGCACGTCATGGCCGAGTGCCACGGGCATGCCGAGCAGGTCGGACAGGGGCGCGGTGACGGGAAGGTCGCGCCAGCCGAGGTTCGACGCCCAGACCGCGACGCCCCGCACGTCGTCGACGATGCCGGGGACCACGACCCCGGCCGCCACCACCTCGAGCGGGTCGCGACCCGCCAGTCCGGCCCCGGCCCCGTCGCCCGGGTCGGCGGCAGCGGCCCGGAGCGCTGCGACGGTCCCGGCCACCGCCTGCACGAGCGCGCCCGGCACGTCCAGCGCCGCCGGGGTCGGCCGGGTCAGGGTCACCACCTCGTGGCCGTCGCGGTCCACCAGGGCGGCCTTCATCCGGGTGCCGCCGACGTCGACGGCGGCCACGACGGCGGTCACCGCTCAGACCACCTCCACCGTCACGCCGGCCGCGCGGAGCTCGGCGACGGCGGCGGGGTCGGCGGTGTCGTCGGTGACGACCGTCTCGATGCGCGAGGGCAGGCAGATGCGGGCGAA
Source organism: Pedococcus sp. NPDC057267 (assembly GCF_042668795.1). NCBI lineage: Bacteria > Bacillati > Actinomycetota > Actinomycetes > Micrococcales > Intrasporangiaceae > Pedococcus > Pedococcus sp. NPDC057267. The sequence goes on from NZ_JBHUYG010000074.1 coordinate 10,740, forward strand.
GGCCCGGGCGCCGATCTTGGCCCCCGTCGCCACGACGACGACCCGGTCGGCCCGCTCGACCATGAGCGCGTTGATGCCCGCCTCGCCCTCGTGGTGGCACATCGCGCCCGCGCCACCGGAGACGGCGTCGACCCCGAGCACCACGGTGTCGAGCCACAGCTCGTTGAGCACCATGGTGGCGAGCGGACCCGACAGCTCGTAGGACTCGGGCCGGGCCACCCCGCCCAGGGAGACGCAGCGCACGAACGGCCGCAGGACCATCTCGGTGGCGATGTTGAGGGCGTTCGTGACGACGGTGATCGCGGGCCGGTTCGAGGACATCGCGAGGTCGGACCGCGCGGCGAGGCGGCGGGCGACGGCGCTGGTCGTGGTGCCGCCGTTGAAGCCCACCACGGTCCCGTCCCGCACGAGGTCAGCCGCGTGGGCGGCGATCCGCTCCTTGGCGTCGTCGGCGCCCGCCTGCTTGTACCGCGCCGGCAGGTCGTACGCGACGGCAGTCGCCACGATGCCACCGTGTGTGCGGGTCACCAGCTGCTGCGCGGCGAGGTCGCTGAAGTCACGGCGCACCGTCGCCTCGGAGACCTTCAGGGTGTCGACGACCTCAGCGACGCTGAGCCGGCCACGCTCGGCGAGCAGGCCGAGCAGCGCGCTCCACCGGGCGCCCCGGTCGAGCGACTTCGCTGAGCCGTTGGCCACGCCTGCTCCCTTCAGCAGCCCCTGATCGTTTTGTTTCGTTTGTCGGGTACTTCACTCACGAACAGGCGACCCTGCCGCACACCTTGGCGCTCGGCCTCCCTCGGCGTCAAGCCGATCCGCACGCACCCACGCGCACAAGGTCCGAACGGCCCGATCAGGGCGCCCTGCGCTTGACTGATCGATTCTGATTGGTCAAGACTCTGAGCAGTCTAAATCACTCAGGCCAAGGTGAAGGAGCCCGACCCATGACCGAGCACGCCAGCCACCTCGCCGCCGAGATCGCCAGCCAGCCCGACGACTGGGTGGCCGTCCTGGGCCGGCTCGACGAGGCCAGGGCGGCTCTCCCCACCGAGGGCGAGCGGGTCGCGGTCGTCGGCTGCGGCACAAGCTACTACGTGGCCCAGGCGTATGCCGTGCTGCGCGAGGCCGCGGGGCACGGCCACACCGAGGCCCATGCCGCGAGCGAGTACCCCCACACACGCACCTTCGACCGGGTCGTCGCGATCTCCCGCTCGGGCACGACGACCGAGGTGGTCGAGCTGGTCGGCCGGCTCGCCGAGCAGGGCCGGCCCACCACGGCCATCGTGGCCACGGCGGGCACGCCGATCCCCGACCTCGCCGAGCGCACCCTGCTGCTGCCCGAGGTCGACGAGCAGTCGGTCGTGCAGACCCGCTTCGCCACGACGACGCTCGCCCTGCTGCGCGCGACCCTCGGCGAGGACGTCGCGGCGTTCGCCGAGCAGGCCCGCGCGGTGCTGGCCGAGGACGAGGAGTCGGCGCTGGCCGGCGTGGCCGACGCCGAGCAGCTCACCTTCCTCGGCCGCGGCTGGACCGTGGGCCTGGCCCAGGAGGCGGCGCTCAAGCTGCGCGAGTCGGCGCAGTTCTGGACCGAGGCGTACCCCGCGATGGAGTACCGCCACGGCCCGATCAGCATCGCCACGACCGGGCGCGCCACGTGGGCTTTCGGCGAGGTCCCGAGCGGGTTGGCGGAGGACGTCCGCGCGACCGGGGCGTGGTTCGAGCACCGCGACATCGACCCGCTCGCGGACCTCGTGCGGCTGCACCGGCTCTGCCTGGTCAAGGCGCGACGCGCCGGCGTCGACCCCGATCGACCGCGCCACCTCACGCGGTCCATCATCCTGTCGTGACCTCGACGCCCGCCGACAGCCCGGTCCTGCTCACCGGCCGCACCGTCCTGCCCGACCGGGTCGTGGCCGATGGTGCCGTCGTCGTCGACGGCGGCACCATCGCGTATGCCGGTGAGCGCGCCGGGGTGCCCGCCCGCTGGGCACAGGCGCCCACCCCGCCCGGCTGGGAGCCGACCGGGACGATCCTGCCCGGGCTCGTCGACGTGCACTGCCACGGCGGCGACGGCGGGGAGTTCGGCACCGACGCCGACGCCGCGACCCGGGCGGTGGCGCGCCACCACCGGGCGGGCAGCACGTCGGTCGTCGGCTCGCTCGTCTCCGCGCCGCAGGACGTCCTGCTCGCCGGCATCGCGACCCTGGTCCCCCTCGCCGAGTCCGGCGACCTCGCCGGCATCCACCTCGAGGGACCGTTCCTGTCGGTCGACCGCTGCGGCGCGCAGGACCCCGACGCGCTGACCGACCCGGACGCCGCGTTCGTCGAGCAGGTCGCGGCGGCCGCCGGCCCGTGGTTCGCGCACATGACCTATGCGCCGGAGCGCGATGGTGCCGACGAGCTGCCGGCGCACCTCGCCGCGGCCGGTGCCCTCGCCGCCGTCGGCCACACCGCCGCCCCGTGGGAGGTGGCCGCCACGGCCCTGGAGCGCGTGCGCTCGGCCGGCGCCCGCGGCGGCCGGCCGCTGGTGACCCACGTGTTCAACGGCATGCCGCCCCTGCACCACCGCACCCCCGGGCCCGTCGCCGCCGCGCTCGCAGCCGCCGCCCGGGGCGAGGCCGTCGTCGAGGTGATCGCCGACGGCGTGCACCTCGCGGCCGGCACGGTCCGGATGGTGTTCGACACGGTGGGCGCGTCCAACATCGCCCTCGTCAGCGACTCGATGTCGGCCGGGGGCCTCTCGGACGGCGAGTACACCCTCGGCGGGCAGGCCGTCCGGGTCGTGGGCCGCGAGGCCCGGCTGGTCAAGGACGGGTCGCTCGCCGGTGGCGTCTCCACGCTGCTCGAGCAGGTGCGCTGGTGCGTCCGGGAGCTGGGCATCGGCCTCCTCGACGCCGTGACGGCGGCGAGCCGCACCCCGGCCGCCGCACTGTCGCTCGAGCGCGTCGGCGCACTGGCGGCCAGGCAGCACGCCGACCTGCTCGTCGTCGACGGCGACCTGTCGCTGCTCCGCGTGCTCCGCCGGGGCTCCTGGCTCGACTGAGACCTCACCGGCCCCCGCGCCCGGGTGCGGGGCGGGTCGGCGGCCGCGCCGGTCCTCGGCGGCCCCTTCCCCGGCAGGTCAGGCCGGCTGGGCGGCCAGGGCCGGCAGGCCCCGCGAGGCCCGGATGACCTGCACGAACCGGCCCATGATCTCGGTCAGCCCGAAGTCCTTGGGGGTGAAGACCTCGGCCACCCCGAGCTGCTTGAGGGCTCGCGCATCGGCCTCGGGGATGATGCCGCCGACGATGACCGGCACGTCACCCGCGCCGGCCCGCTCGAGCCCTTCGAGGATCTCCGGCACGAGCGCCATGTGCGACCCGGACAGGATCGAGATGCCGACGAGGTGGACGTCCTCGGCGACGGCCGCCGCCACGATCTGCTCCGGAGTGAGCCGGATCCCCTGGTAGACGACCTCGAACCCGGCGTCGCGTGCCCGCACCGCCACCTGCTCGGCCCCGTTGCTGTGCCCGTCCAGCCCCGGCTTCGCCACGAGGACCCGCAGCCGCTCGCCCAGCTCCTCGCCCGTGCGGCGCACCTGCTCGCGCACCTCGCGCAGCTCCGCGCTCCCCGCCTCGCCGGTGATCCCGACGGAGCCGGACACGCCCGTGGGGGCCCGGAACTCCCCGAACACCTCGCGGAGCGACTGGGCCCACTCCCCCGTGGTGACGTCGGCGCGTGCGGCCTCGAGCGAGGCGGCCATGAGGTTGGTGCCCGTACGCGCGTCCTCGCGCAGGCGCGCCAGCGCGGCCTGCGCGCGCTCCCGGCGGCCGGGGTCTGCGTCGCGCTCCTCGCGCCAGCGGCGGACCGCCTGCGCGGCCTTGACCTCGACGTCGTGGTCGACGGTCTGGATGGCGGCGTCGAGGTCGGCGGTGAGCGGGTTGGGCTCGGTCGTCTCGAACTTGTTGACGCCGACGACGACGTCCTCGCCGGACTCGATCCGGGCCCGGCGCAACGAGTGCGACGCCACGAGCGCGGACTTCATGTAGCCGCTCTCGACCGCGGCCACCGCCCCGCCCATGTCCTGAACGCGGGCGATCTCCGCGCGCGCCCCCTCGAGCAGCTCCGCCACCTTGGCCTCGACGACGGCGGACCCGGTGAACAGGTCGTCGTACTCGAGCAGGTCCGACTCGTACGCGAGGACCTGCTGCATCCGCAGCGACCACTGCTGGTCCCAGGGCCGGGGCAGCCCGAGCGCCTCGTTCCACGCCGGCAGCTGCAGCGCGCGGGCCCGGGCGTCCTTGCTCAGCGTCACGGCGAGCATCTCCAGCACGATGCGCTGGACGTTGTTCTCCGGCTGGGCCTCGGTGAGCCCGAGGCTGTTGACCTGGACGCCGTACCGGAAGCGTCGCTGCTTGGGGTCCTGCACGCCGTACCGCTCACGGGTGAGCTCGTCCCAGAGCGCGACGAACGCGCGCATCTTGCACATCTCCTCGACGAACCGCACGCCGGCGTTGACGAAGAACGAGATCCGCGCGACCACCTCGCCGAACCGCTCGGGCGGCACCTGGCCCGAGTCGCGCACCGCGTCCAGGACCGCGATGGCGGTGCACATGGAGTATGCGATCTCCTGCACGGGGGTCGCCCCGGCCTCCTGCAGGTGGTAGCTGCAGATGTTCGTCGGGTTCCACTTGGGGATCTCGGCCACCGTGTAGGCGACCATGTCGGTGATCAGCCGCAGCGAGGGGCCCGGCGCGAAGACGTACGTCCCCCGCGACAGGTACTCCTTGATGATGTCGTTCTGCGTGGTACCGGCGAGCGCACGCACCGCCTCCGCAGGGTTCCTGCCCTCGGCGGCGGCCTGCTCCTCGGCCACGACCTGGTACATCGCGAGCAGCCACATGGCGGTCGCGTTGATGGTCATGGAGGTGTTCATCCGGTCCAGCGGGATCGAGTCGAACAGCGCCCGCATGTCCCCCACGTGCGAGATCGGCACGCCGACCTTGCCGACCTCGCCGCGGGCGAGCGGGTGGTCGGGGTCGTACCCGGTCTGGGTGGGCAGGTCGAAGGCGACCGAAAGGCCGGTCTGGCCCTTGTCGAGGTTGCGTCGGTAGAGCGCGTTGCTGGCAGCGGCGCTGGAGTGGCCGGCATACGTGCGCATGACCCAGGGGCGGTCGCGCTGCGGACGGGCGGGCGCGGCGGCGTCGGGCACGGGGACGTCGGTGGGCTCGGCCATGGGCCGAAAGTACCCGCGGGTAGCCCGCGCAGGGAGGGGCTCAGGCGGTGACGGCCACCACAGGCGCCGTCTCGTCGGCGTCGCGGAGCACGAGCGCACGGTCGAGCCGTGATGCACGCAACAGGCGCCCGGTGCGCTCGGTCATGTCGACGACCGCGAGGCGCCGACCGGCTCGGCGAGCCCGGTTGTAGGCCTCCACCAGGACCCCCAGACCGGTGGCGTCACCGATCTCGGCGCCGGCGAGGCGCACGTGCACGTCGCCGTTCCCGGTGTCGATGATCTCGTGCAGCAGCAGCCGGACGTCGGGCACGGAGTGGACGTCGATGCGCCCGGTGATGGCGACCTCCTGGCCCCCGAGCACCGCGCGGACCGCGACCGGCAGTGTCCCCTCGCTGCTGACCGACATGCGAACCCCCTCGTCCGTTGCAGACATTCACCCACACCGACGGTCCGCGAGGGGCCCACGGTTGTCGCGGGCATGGTCAAGATCCGGTAACGGCTCCTCCGGCCGCGCGGCCGGCGGCGGTGGGTCAGAGGTAGGGGACGTCGTCGGGCTCGCGGGTGACGTCGGCCCCGAGGCCCTGCATGGCCTCGGCGAAACCGGCGTACCCGCGGTCGACGTGCTGGGCCCCGCTGACGGTGGTGACGCCGTCGGCCACGAGACCGGCGATGACGAGCGCCGCGCCGGCCCGGATGTCGCTGGCCTCCACCGGTGCGCCGGAGAGCCGTTCGACCCCGTGGACCATGACGTGGTGGCCGTCGATCCGGGTCTCGGCGCCGAGCCGGTTGAGCTCCTGCACGGTGCGAAACCGGGCCTCGAAGAGGTTCTCGGTGATCATGGCGGACCCGTCGGCGACGGCGTTCGCGGCGAGGGCGAACGGCTGCAGGTCGGTCGGGAAGCCGGGGTAGGGCAACGTCGCGACGTCGAACGCGGTCGCACGCCGGCCGCCGGTGTCGACCCGGAACCCCCGGGCGGTCGGCTCGACCGTGGCGCCGCTGGCCCGGACGAGCTCGAGCGCGGCCGTCAGGTGCTCCGGCACGCCGCCCACCACCTCGACGCTCCCACGGGTCGCGACCGCCGCGAACGCCCACGTGCCGGCGGCGATGCGGTCCGCCACCACGGCGTGCTCGGTCGGGCGCAGGGCGTCGACGCCCTCGATCTCGACGACGGACGTCCCCGCACCGCTGACCCTGGCCCCCATCGAGTTGAGCATCTCGGCGAGGTCGACGATCTCCGGCTCGCGGGCGGCGTTCTCCAGGCGGGTCGTGCCGCGCGCCAGCACCGACGCCGTGAGGACGTTCTCGGTGGCGCCGACGCTGGGGAACTCGAGGTGGATCTCGGCCCCGGAGAGGCCGCGGGGCGCCTCGGCGACGAGGAAGCCGTGGGTGACGTGCACGCTCGCGCCGAGCGCCTCGAGCCCGGCTGCGTGCAGGTCCAGGCCGCGGGAGCCGATGGCGTCCCCGCCCGGGACCGCCACGTCGGCTGCCCCGGTGCGGGCGACCAGCGGACCGAGGACCGCCGTCGACGCGCGCAGGGCGCGGACGAGGTCGTAGTCGGCGCGGTGCCCGACGACCTCAGGGACGTCGATCTCGACCACGCCGGCCGGGGCGTCGTAGTCGACCGTGCAGCCCAGCCGCCGCAGCAGCTCGGCCATGATCGTCACGTCGAGGATGGCCGGCACGTTGGTCAGGCGGGTCCGGCCGACCGCCAGCAGGGCGGCCGCCATCAGCTTGAGGGCGCTGTTCTTGGCGCCCCACACGGGCACCTCGCCCTGCAGGCTGGCACCACCCACGACATGGAATCTCTCGGCCACCGGCACACCCTACCGACGGCGCAGCCCCCGGCCCGTCGCCGAGGCCCCGCTCCCCCGGCATACGCTCCTCCCATGGTGAACCTGACGCGCATCTACACCCGCACGGGCGACGACGGCCACACCCACCTCGGGGACATGAGCCGCACGAGCAAGACCGACGTGCGGCTGCTCGCGTACGCGGACACCAACGAGGCGAACGCCCAGATCGGCGTCGCCCTCGCCGCCGGCGACCTGCCCGAGGACGTCCGGGCCACGCTGCTGCGGGTGCAGAACGACCTCTTCGACGTGGGGGCGGACCTGTGCACGCCGCTGCAGCCGGAGTACGAGTTCCCGCCGCTGCGCGTGCAGCAGCAGTGGGTGGACGAGCTCGAGGCCGACTGCGACCGGTACCTCGAGCGGGTCGAGAAGCTCCGCTCGTTCATCCTGCCGGGCGGGACGCCGGGCTCGGCGTACCTGCACGTCGCCACCACGGTCGTGCGCCGCGCGGAGCGGGCGGCCTGGGCGGCCATCGACGCCTACGGCGAGCAGCCGGGCGACGGCACCAAGGGCCACGGCGGCGTCAACGTGCTCACCGCGAAGTACCTCAACCGGCTGTCCGACCTGCTGTTCGTGCTGGCCCGCGTGGCCAACCTGCCGATCGGCGGTGACGTGCTCTGGCAGCCCGGTGGCGGCCGGGCCGAGGACCCCTCGAAGCGCTGACCACGGGCCCGGGCGCTCGCGCAGCGGGGCTCAGGCGACGTTGACGTTGAAGCCCGGCGGCGAGCTCTCGAGCCAGCTGCGCATGGCGGTGTATGCCGCGGGGGCCAGGGCGACCGCGAAGGTGTCGGCCCGGTAGCGGCACTCGACGGTCACGGCCTCGGGCAGCCCCGCGATCGGGCTGGCCGGCGGGTGGGGCGGCCCGAGCTCGAGCAGCGGGCGCTCCCAGGTGCGGGCCGGCCGCGGCGAGGGGCCAACCAGGGTGAACCACTCGAGGGCGTTGCCCGAGAACCGCAACAGCCCCAGGCGGTACTGGGTACCACCCTGGGGCCGGAGGGCGCAGAGCATGAGCGGCGCGCCCGAGGAGAGCAGCCGCCGTCGTACGAAGATGTACAGCAGCGCCGTCAGGACGAGCACGATGAGCACGCCGGCAAGGATCTCCCCGGAGACCACGAGCGACATGCGAACCGCCCTTCCTCGACGCCCCGGGTCAGCCGACCTGCGAGGCGTCGACCGCCTCCGCGACGATGATGACCTTGTCCCGGTCGACCGACAGGAAGCCGCTGTCGATGGTGGCCGTGCTCGTGCCGCCGGCGGACTTGATCCGCACCTCGCCCTCGACGAGGACGCCCAGCAGCGGCGTGTGCCCGGGCAGGATGCCCAGCTCGCCGTCGACGGTGCGCGCCTGCACCATGTCCGCCTCGCCCTCCCAGACCTTGCGGTCCGCGGCGACGAGTTCAACCTGCAGGGTGCTCACGGGATCCTCCGTTGGTACGGCACGTGTCGTGCGACGTTCTCACTCTATCCACCCGGCGCCGGGGACCGACGGCCGGTGTGCCGTGGGGCCGGCCGAGCGGCCGGCCCCACGGTGACCCGCTGTGGTGCTGGGTCAGAGGTTCTTCTGGATGTCGGCCCACTGGCGCTCGACGTCGTCGAGGCCACCGCACATGAAGAACGCCTGCTCGGCGACGTGGTCGTACTCGCCGTCCGCGATCTTCGTGAAGGCCTCGATGGTGTCGGCCAGCGGGACCGTCGAGCCCTCGATGCCGGTGAACTGCTTGGCGACGTAGGTGTTCTGCGACAGGAACCGCTGGATGCGACGAGCGCGGTTGACGAGGATCTTGTCCTCCTCGGAGAGCTCGTCGATGCCGAGGATCGCGATGATGTCCTGCAGCTCCTTGTTGCGCTGGAGGATCTGCTTGACCCGCACCGCGGTGCTGTAGTGGTCCTCGGAGATGTAGCGGCGGTCGAGGATCCGGCTGGTCGAGGTCAGCGGGTCCACGGCGGGGTAGATGCCGAGCGAGGCGATCTCACGCGAGAGCTCGGTGGTCGCGTCCAGGTGGGCGAACGTGGTCGCCGGCGCCGGGTCGGTGTAGTCGTCCGCGGGCACGTAGATCGCCTGCATCGAGGTGATGGAGTGGCCACGGGTCGAGGTGATGCGCTCCTGGAGCACACCCATCTCGTCGGCCAGGGTCGGCTGGTAGCCCACCGCGGACGGCATGCGGCCGAGCAGCGTCGACACCTCGGAGCCCGCCTGGGTGAAGCGGAAGATGTTGTCGATGAAGAGGAGCACGTCCTGCTTCTGCACGTCGCGGAAGTACTCCGCCATCGTCAGTGCCGACAGGGCGACGCGCAGGCGGGTGCCCGGCGGCTCGTCCATCTGGCCGAAGACCAGGGCGGTCTGGCCGAGGACGCCGGCCTCCTCCATCTCCACCATGAGGTCGTTGCCCTCACGAGTGCGCTCGCCAACGCCGGCGAACACCGACACACCACCGTGGTCGCGCGCCACGCGGGCGATCATCTCCTGGATGAGGACGGTCTTGCCGACGCCCGCACCACCGAAGAGGCCGATCTTGCCACCCTGGACGTACGGGGTGAGCAGGTCGATGACCTTGATGCCCGTCTCGAACATCTGGGTCTTGGACTCGAGCTGGTCGAAGCTCGGCGCCGAGCGGTGGATGCCCCAACGCTCGGTGACCTCGAGCTTCTGCCCCTCCTCGAGGTTGAGGCAGTCACCGGTCGCGTTGAAGACCTTGCCGAGGGTGACGTCGCCGACCGGCACCGAGATCGGGCCGCCGGTGTCCTGCACCTGGGTGCCGCGGACGAGTCCGTCGGTCGGCTGCAGCGAGATGGCGCGGACCATGTTGTCGCCGATGTGCTGGGCGACCTCGAGGTTGAGGTTCTTCTCCTCGCCCTCGAGCACGACGGTCGTGGTGAGCAGGTTGTACTGGTCCGGCATCGCGTCGGCGGGGAACTCCACGTCGACGACCGGGCCGATGATGCGGGAGATGCGACCCACGCCACCCGGGGTGGCCTGGGTGCTGTTCTCGGTGACAGTGGCAGTCATTGGTTTCTCTCTACCTTCTCAACTCGCGTCGGCGAGGGCGCTGGCGCCGCCCACGATCTCGCTGATCTCTTGGGTGATCTCGGCCTGGCGGGCCTGGTTGGCCAGCCGGGTGTACTTCTTGATGAGCTCTTCGGCGTTGTCGGTGGCGGACTTCATCGCCTTCTGGCGGGAGGCCAGCTCGGAGGCGGCCGCCTGCAGCAGGCAGTTGTAGATGCGGGCGCCGACGTACTTCGGCAGCAGCGCGTCCAGGACCTGCTCGGCGCTCGGCTCGAACTCGTACAGCGGCAGCACGTCGTCCGGGTCCGGGGCCTCCTCACCCTCGACGACCTCGAGCGGCAGCATGCGGATGACGTCCGGCTCCTGGGTGACCATGTTGACGAAGCGGGTGAAGACCACGTGCACCTCGTCGACGCCGCCCTCGTCGTAGGGCTGGTTGAAGGCGGCCACGAGGGACTCACCGATCTCCTTGGCCACGTCGAACGTGGGCTGGTCGGTGAACCCGGTCCAGTCCTGGGCGTACTCACGCTTGCGGAACTTGTAGAAGCCCACCGCCTTGCGACCCACGAGGTACGGCACGACCTCCTTGCCGGCCTCGCGGAGCTCGCCGATGAGGCGCTCGCTCTCCTTGATCACCGAGGAGCTGTACGCACCGGCGAGACCACGGTCGGAGGTGATGACCAGGACCGCCGCGCGGCGGACGTCGTCGTGCTCGGTGGTCAGCGGGTGGTCGACGTTGGAGTACGTCGCCACGGCGGACACCGCACGGGTCAGCGCACGGGCGTACGGCGAGGACTCCTTGACCCGCTGCTGGGCCTTCACGACGCGGGAGGCTGCGATGAGCTCCATGGCGCGGGTGATCTTCTTGGTCGCCTGGACGGACCGGATGCGCTGGCGGTAGACCCGCATCTGCGCTCCCATATCTGTGCCGCCTCTCCTTGGTTCTCGTTCGGTGGTGGTGTGCCGGTGGCCGGCGGCGGCCGGGGGGGCCGCGGGGGCGCACCCGGCAACCCCCAGACC
>NZ_JBHUYG010000075.1:0-21804 GCF_042668795.1 Pedococcus sp. NPDC057267
CATCCCCGCAGCGTATGCCGAGCGGCCGGCTCCCCGTCGGGGAGCCGGCCTCCTGCCGGCGCCGTGTCCGGGGCGCCCGGCTGTGCCGGCGCCGGCGCGCCGTCGAACGCGGTCTCCGCGTCGAAGGCGGCCCGCCGGGCGGCCCGGCGCAGCGTGGCGAGCACGGCCCGGCCGGTCACGGCGATGAGCACGACGTTGGTGACTGCCCGCCCGAGGTCCCACCACAGGCTGGTTGCCGCGGAGAAGACCGCGAACCGCCGCAGGTTCTCCCAGGCCGGCGCTCCCGCGACGAAGGACAGGTGGCCGTCGAGCCCGGTGGCGAACGGCCAGAACGAGAAGTCGAGCGCCACGCCGTACAGCAGCCCGGCCAGCGCCCCGTAGGCGCACAGCAGCGGGACCTCCCAGCGCGGGCGGGTGCGGGGCAGCAGCCCGGCGCCGAGGCCGACCCAGGCGGCACCGAGCATCTGGTACGGCAGCCACGGCCCCACACCGCCGGTCACGAGCGCGGAGGCGAACAGGGTGGTCGAGCCGAGGACGAACCCGAACCCGGGCCCGAACACGCGGCCGCCGAGGACGAGCAGGAAGAACACGGTCTCCAGCCCGGCGGTCCCGGCCCCCAGGGGCCGCAGCGCGGCGCCGACGGCGGACAGGACCCCGAGCATCGCCACGGCCTTGACGTCGAGGCCGCCCTCCGCGATCTCGGAGAGCACGACGGCGAGCAGCAGCGGCAGCAGCAGGGCGAAGACGAGGGGGGCGTCGCCGCTGCGCCCGAGCGAGGAGTCGGCACTGGCCAGCAGCGGCCAGAGGAAGGCGAACAGGCCGGCGACCGAGACCAGGGCCAGCGCGGCGGTGGACCGCGGGCGCAGGGCGACGGCGGAGCGGGCGCGTCGCACGACGGCTGGGCCCACGGTGGGTCGGGCCGCGGGCTCGCGGGACGGCTGCGGGTCGGCGGTGTGTGCGGTCACCGCGGGACCTCCTGGCCGGTCAGCGTCGCCAGGGTGGACACGGCCTCGGCGACGGTGAGGACCCGGGCCGGGGCCAGGACCCTGGCAACCTGCGGGGCGAACTCGGGGGAGTCGGCCAGGACGTCCCGGGCCGGGCCGTCCGCCACGACGCGCCCCTGCGCGAGCACGACCACGCGGTCGGCGACCTCCGCGGCGAACTCGACGTCGTGGGTCGCCACGGCCACTGCCCGGCCGTCGGCGGCGAGGGCGCGCAGGACCTCCACGAGCGCCTCCTTGCCGGGACGGTCCAGGCCCCGGGTGGGCTCGTCGAGCAGGACCGCCCGCGGGGCGGCCGCAAGCTGGACGGCCACGGCGAGCGCGAGCTGCTGGCCCTCGGAGAGGTCCCGCGGGTGCACGTCGTCGGGGATCCCCGGCGCCAGGCGGTCGAGCAGGCCGCGGGCGGTCCCACGCGCGCTCGCCGACTCGTGGTCGGCCTGCCGACACTCGGCCGCGACGGTGTCGAGGTAGAGCAGGTCGGGTGCGCTCTGCGGCACCAGCCCGACCAGTCGGCGCCGTGTGCGCGGGCTGACGCCGGCCGGGTCGCGCAGCGCCCCGTCAGGGTCCACGACGGAGACCGTCCCGGCGGATCGGTGGCCCGTGCCGTGCAGGGCCCACAGCAGCGAGGACTTGCCCGAGCCGTTGCGCCCCATGAGCGCGAGGACCTCGCCGGCGCGCAGGTCGAGGTCGACGCCACGCACGGCGTGCACCTGTCCGTGCCGGACCTCGAGTGCGCTGCACCCCAGCGCAGGAACGGCCACGGCGGGATGCAGGGCGCGGGTGTCCGCGGCCTGACGGATCGCTGCCGCGGCGTCCCGCGGCGCTGCCGCCGCGTCCCGGGTCGCGGCCCCGCCGCCCTGCTCCGTCGCGTCCGGTGCGTGCCCCCGCAGCCGGTGGCGCAGGTCGGTCGCCGCCCTGCGGGCCTCGCGGACGGTGAGCGGCAGCGGGTCCCAGCCGGCCCAGCGGCCGAGCTCCACCACGGGCGGGGCGAGCGGGAAGCCGGCCAGCACGTCGCGCGGCGCGCCCTGCCGGACGGAGCCGTCGTCGCCGACGGCCAGGACCACGTCCGCCGCACCCACGACGCGCTCCAGCCGGTGCTCCGAGACCACGACCGTGAGCCCGAGGTCGTGCACGAGCCGGCTCAGGGTGGCCAGCACCTCCTCGGCGCCCACCGGGTCGAGGGCGGAGGTGGGCTCGTCGAGGACGAGCAGGCGCGGGCCGGCCGTGAGGACGGCCCCGATGGCGACCCGCTGCTGCTGGCCCCCGGACAGGTCGCGCAGGGGCGCGTCGCGCAGCTCGGCGATCCCCAGCACGTCGAGGACCTCCTCCACCCGGCGGCGCATGGCCGGCGGGTCAACGGCGAGCTGCTCGAGGGTGTAGGCGAGCTCCTCCTCGACCGTGTCGGTGACGAAGCCGGCCAGCGGGTCCTGCGCGACGACCCCGACGGTCCCGGCGAGGTCGCGCGGCCGGTGCGTCCGGGTGTCCAGCCCCCCGACCGTGACCCGGCCGGAGAGGTGCCCGCCGGTGAAGTGGGGGACGCGGCCGCTCACGGCGCCGAGCAGGGTCGACTTGCCGGAGCCGGTGCGGCCCACGACGAGGGCGAGCTCGCCCTCCTCGACGACGACGGAGGCCGACCGGAGCGTGGGCGCCGGCGCACCGGCATACCTGACGGTCACGTCGTCGAGGACGACGACGGGGCCGGTCACGAGGCCTCCCGGCGCGGGACGGGGGGTGACGGGGCCAGGAACGCCGGGAGCGCGGCCACGAGCAGCCCGGCCACGGCGAGCAGGGGGAGCGCGGGCGGCGCGAGCGGTGACAGGGGCTGGGCGAGGCCGCCCGGGGCGACGGAGGCCTGGGCCAGCACCGCGGCGGTGGCCAGGACCCCGCTGCCGGCCACGACCCACTCGGGCAGGGCCCACGGGTCGCGGCGGTACACGGTGCGGTGGACGGCCCGCCCGCCGACCACCATGCCGGCGGCGCACAGGCCGAGGCCGGCCACGAGCATGGGGGCGCCGACGAACGCGGGTGCGGTGCTGTCCAGCAGCCCGTAGGTCCCGAGCGCGGCGCCGAGCAGCCCGAGGAGGGTCAGTGACGCCGTGGCCCGGCGCGCCAGCGTGCCCTGGGCGACCCGGCGGCCGTAGCCCCGCGAGTCCATCGCCGACGCGAGCAGCAGCGACCGGTCGAGAGTGTCCTGGAGCACGGGCAGGGCAACACGGCCCACCGCGCGCAGCCCGGTGCCTCCCTCCCCACGCAGGGCTCGCGCGCTGCGCACCCGCTGGACGCTGTCGGCGAGCTGCGGCGCGACCGTCACGGCGATGACGACGGCCGTGCCGACCTCGTGCAGGGCGGCCGGGACGGCGCGCAGCAGCCGCTTGGGGTTGGCCAGCGCGTTCGCCGCCCCCACGCAGGCGATGATGGCGGCCAGCCGCAGGCCCTCCACCGCGGCGGCCAGCAGTCCCTCGAGGTACAGCGGCCCGAGGAGCGTGATGCCGGGCAGGTCGACGCTGGGCAGCGTCCACAGCCGGTGGTCGCCGAACTTGAACCCGACGAGCACGTGCAGCACGACCCGCACCACCACGACGAACGCGCCCAGACCCAGGTAGAGCCGGAACGCCCGGGCCCACGGCGAGCTGCCGCGCTTGGCGACGACCACCAGGCCCGCGACGGCCACGGCCAGCAGCAGCAGGAGGGGGTTGGTGGTGCGCGAGCAGGCGACGGCGAGCCCGACCGCCCACACCCACCAGGCGACCGGGTGGAGGTGGCGGGGGAGCGGTGCGCCGAGCCTGCTCATGGGCCTCCTAGTGCTGCTGGGCCCGGCGGCGCAGGGCCAGGTATGCCGCGGCGGCGCCGACCAGCGTCACCAGCCCCACGCCCGCGAGGAGCGTGGCCGGGGAGCCGGACCCGCTGGTGGGCTCGCCGGCCGTCGCCGCGGCGGTCTGCTCGGTGGAGCCGGACGCCGGGGGTGCGGTGGTGGTCGTGGTCGCCGAGGCGGACGACGTGGTGGTGGCGGTGGACGGCCGGCTGGCGGTCGGGGCCTGGGTCCGTGCGGTGGCGGACACCGTGGCCGTGGAGCCGTTGGGCAGCACGGTCGTGGGGGAGGACGGGCGCGAGGAGGAGCCGGTCGACCCAGGTGTCGAGGAGGTCCCGGTGCTGCGGGGCGTGCTCGACGTCGAGGAGGGGCTCGGCGTGGGCGACGGCTTCGGTGCGGCCGCGGGAGGAGGTGAGCTGGGCGCACCCCCGGACCCGAAGGCGAACCCGATGACGCTGCCCGGCGGCGGGTCGTACTCAGCGACGCCGCTGCTGCTGTACACCCACGAGCCACCACGGGTCGCGTGGAAGAAGGCCCAGTAGGCGCTGCTCGGGGGCATCCGGGTGCACGGTTGCGACGGCACGTCGTTGATCTGGCACACGACCGTCCCGGGGTACTGCGGCGGGTAGGTGACGGAGGCGACGGAGGTCAGCACGCGGATGGCGCTCGAGGCGTCGGGTCCGCAGAGCGTGCTGGAGCTGGACCCGTAGTCGATGACGACCGTCACGCCGGTCGTCCCCGAGCACGCCGCCGCCTGCGCGGCCCCGCCCGGGAGGGCGAGGCCGCCGGCGACGACGAGCCCGGCAGCGGCCAGGAACCGGCCGAGGTGGCGCATCAGGCGTGCGCCCCCTTGCGGCGGGCCAGGACGGTCGCGGCGATGCCGCCGAGCAGGAGCAGCAGGCCCAGGACGGCCGTGGCTGCGATGTCGGCGCCGGTGAAGGCGAGGCTCCCCGGGGTGGCCGAGGCCGCGGCCGGGGCTGCCGGCGCTGCAGCGGTGGTGGTTGCTGCGGGGGAGGCCGCCGGTGCGGTGCTGGTGCTGCTCGTCGAGGTGGCCGGGGCCGTCGGGCAGGTCGGCGAGGGAGCCGCGGTGGACGCGCCGTCGGAGGTGACGGTCAGCAGGTCGCCACCGGCGAGCCCGAGGGTGGCCTGCGGGGTCGCGCGCAGGGCCCGGTCGAGGGCAGCGGTGTCGCCGGGCTTGGCCGTGAGCGTGGCGCGGTCGGCGGCGGTGAAGGCGATGCCACCGCGCAGGCCGGCCGTCGCCGTGCAGTCGAACTGCAACGAGGCGAGGAACTGCTGGGCCCGGGCGAGCTCGACCGGGCGCCCGCCGGCGGCGAAGGCCTGCGCGGCGACGCCCGCCGTGTTGGCGTTGTACTGCCCGTCGCCGTTGAGGAAGCCACCGTTCGCGGCCTGCCGGGCTGCGAGGAAGGACAGCGCCTTGACGGCAGCCGGGTCGCTCGCCCCGAGGAGGCCGATGACGGCCTGGGCGGCGAAGGCGGTCGCGTCGACGTCGCTGGTGCAGGCCCCGCCGGCGGCCGCGAGGTCGCCGCGGAAGCCGCCGTCGGCGCACTGCTGCGCCAGCAGGTAGTCCGCCGCGGACTGCGGGACCGCGCCGGTCGCGCGGCCGACGCCGATGACGTCGAGGGCCTGCCCGATCGTGTTGGAGTAGTCGCACGGGCTGTAGCCGCACCCCGTCACGGGCAGGTCGGAGTAGCGCCCCGGCTCGGCGGCGCCCAGCGACTTCCCGAGCTCGGCCAGCAGGTCGACGTGCGTGGGGCCGACGTCGCGCGGGTTCCCGCCCTGGGCGACGACGGCGAGCAGCGCCTTGCCGGTCGGGCCGGCGTACAGCGAGGAGTAGTCGGTCCCGATGTACCCGCCCACGTTCGCGGTCAGGTAGGCGTAGGCGGACGCAGCCTCCGTGCTGCCGAGGCCGGCGCCGTCGAGCCCGAGGACGGCGTCGATGGTGTTGCCGCCGTCGAAGTAGGTGCCGCCCGGGTAGTTGTAGTGGTGGCCCCGTGCGGCGAGCGTGCGCACGATGAAGCCCGCGGCGTAGCCGGCCTGCGCGGACGTCCCGCCCGGCAGCAGCGCCTTCGGGGAGGTCCCGCCCCCGAACGGCACCTGCGGGTCGGCGGCGCTCGTCGTGGCCGCGACCTTCGGCGAGGTCGCGTTCGTGCTCGAGCGGGGAGCGGTCGTGGACGCCGTGGAGGTGGCGGAGGCCGCGGTCGACGTGCCCGACGCGGTGGTGGTGCCGGTCGGGCTGGGCGTCCCCGTCGCGGTGGTGCCGGGCGTCGTCGGCGAGGCGGTGCCCGTGCCCGACGTGGTCGGCGCCGACGGGCTGGTCGGCGACGTGGTGGTCGTCGTGGCCGTGCCGGTCGTGGGGGACGGCGCCGGCGTGGCGGCCAGGGCCGCGCCCGGCGCGAGCAGGGCGGCCGCGGTGGCCAGCGTCAGCACGCCGACCGCGCGGCTGCTGGAGGGAAGGAGCTGCATGGTGCCTCTCGAAATGCGAGCGGTGTCGCGACCGGGCACCGGCACCAGACGTGACAAACCCCGGTGCCGCGCTCGCGCGGACAACCGGGGGCAGCTCGGACTGGGTCCGGGCTCCGCCCCGCGTACCTCGACGGAAATGGAGCCGCTCCGCGCTCCCAGGCATTCCGGCTCGCCACCTCGCGGTGGCCTACGGTTGCGGGTCAGCGCCGGACTCGGACCGGCTTCCCCTGGAAAGGCGTCGTGGTGTCACCCGAGGGCGACGGCGTCACCCTACACCCGGCCCGCGACCTGCCGGAACGTCCGCGACGAGACCCTCGCCACTGCGGCTAGACTGTCCGCACAGGCGTCGACCCGGCCATCACCGGCGAGCCTCCGGAAGAACGGCAGCACACGGCACGCCGGGTGGTGCTCAGTAGAACCGGACGTCAGGGCCACGTCACGGCCTTGGGCAAGAGCGGTCGTATGCCGTGGGCGCACCTCGTGCGCACCGGCTGCGGCAAGCGAGGTGGTACCGCGGTGGTGCCGGGACGTCCCGGCGACCGTCGTCCTCGTGGGACACGAGCGACGACGACGAAGGACCCGGACCCCATGGCCTACCCGAAGGTCTCCAGCGACAGCGCCGACCAGCCCGCCCCCGCGGGTGTCCCCGCCTCCCCGCGCTTCCCCGAGATCGAGGAGCGCATCCTGCGCTACTGGGACGAGGACGGCACCTTCCAGGCGTCCGTCGACAACCGCCCGGCCGGCGAGGACGGCGAGAACGAGTTCGTCTTCTACGACGGGCCGCCGTTCGCCAACGGACTGCCGCACTACGGGCACCTGCTGACCGGCTACGTCAAGGACCTCATCCCGCGCTACCAGACCATGCGCGGGCGCCGGGTCGAGCGCCGCTTCGGATGGGACACCCACGGCCTGCCCGCCGAGCTCGAGGCGATGAGCCAGCTCGGCATCAAGACCAAGGACGAGATCGTCGAGCTCGGCATCGAGAAGTTCAACGCGGCCTGCCGCAGCTCGGTGCTCAAGTACACCGACGAGTGGCGCGACTACGTGACCCGCCAGGCCCGCTGGGTCGACTTCGACCATGACTACAAGACGCTCAACCCCGACTACATGGAGTCGGTGATGTGGGCGTTCAAGTCGCTGCACGACAAGGGCCTCGTCTACGAGGGCTTCCGCGTCCTGCCGTACTGCTGGAACGACCAGACGCCGCTGTCGAACCACGAGCTGCGGATGGACGACGACGTCTACCAGGTCCGCCAGGACCCGGCCGTCACCGTCGGCGTGCGGCTCGAGACCGGCGAGCTCGCCCTCGTCTGGACGACGACGCCGTGGACCCTGCCGAGCAACCTGGCGGTGATGGTCCACCCCGACATCGACTACGTCGTGGTCGAGACCGACGTCCCGACCGGCCGCACGGAGCGGTACGTCATCGGGGCCGAGCGGCTGCAGGCGTACGCCCGTGAGCTGTTCGGCGACGCCAAGGCCGACGTCGAGCCGTACGTCGTCGAGCGGCTCACCGGCCGCGACCTGCTGGGTCGCTCCTACACGCCGCCGTTCTCCTACTACGAGGGCCACGAGAACGCCCACCGCGTCGTCGAGGCAGACTTCGTCACGACCAGCGACGGCACCGGCCTGGTCCACAGCGCCGGCGCGTTCGGTGAGGACGACAAGGTGGTCACCGATCGCGAGGGGATCGAGCCGGTCATGCCGGTCGGCCCCGACGGCTGCTTCACCTTCCCCGTGACCGAGTACGAGGGCATGCTCGTGTTCGACGCGAACGCGCCGATCATCGAGCACCTCAAGAACCGCACGAACGTCGCGCCCGAGGCGGTCGTGGCCACCGACGGCCAGGACGAGGAGACCGCGCGTCACGAGCTGTACGGCGCCGTCACCGAGGGCACGGTGCTGCTGCGCCGCGAGTCCTACGCCCACTCCTACCCGCACTGCTGGCGCTGCCGGCAGCCGCTGATCTACAAGGCCGTCTCGAGCTGGTTCGTCGAGGTCACCAAGTTCAAGCAGCGCATGCTCGAGCTCAACGAGCAGATCGCCTGGACGCCGGAGCACACCAAGCACGGCCAGTTCGGCAAGTGGCTGGAGAACGCCCGCGACTGGTCGATCACCCGCAACCGGTTCTGGGGCAGCCCCGTGCCCGTGTGGCGCTCGGACGACCCGCAGTACCCGCGGATCGACGTCTACGGCTCCTTCGAGGAGCTCGAGCGGGACTTCGGCCGGCTGCCGCGCAACGCCGACGGCGAGGTCGACCTGCACCGCCCGTTCGTCGACGAGCTGACCCGCCCGAACCCCGACGACCCGACCGGGCAGTCGACGATGCGCCGGGTCGAGGACGTCCTCGACGTGTGGTTCGACTCGGGGTCGATGAGCTACGCGCAGGTGCACTACCCGTTCGACAACGCCGCGTGGTTCGAGCACCACTTCCCGGCCGACTTCATCGTCGAGTACATCGGCCAGACGCGCGGGTGGTTCTACACCCTGCACATCCTGGCGACGGCGCTGTTCGACCGGCCCGCGTTCAGCTCGGTCATCTGCCACGGCATCGTGCTCGGCTCCGACGGGCAGAAGATGAGCAAGTCGCTGCGCAACTACCCCGACGTGCGCGAGGTGTTCGACCGCGACGGCGCCGACGCGATGCGCTGGTTCCTCATGTCGAGCCCGATCCTGCGCGGCGGCAACCTCGTCGTCACCGAGCAGGGAATCCGTGACGGCGTGCGCCAGGTGATCATCCCGCTGTGGAACACCTGGTACTTCTTCTCGTTGTACGCCAACGCTTTCAGGGGTGGTGAGGGGTATGCCGCGAAGTGGTCGACCGCCTCCACCGACCCGCTGGACCGGTACCTGCTCGCCAAGCTGCGCGAGTACGTCGAGACGATGACCAGCCAGCTCGACGCGTACGAGGTCGCGAGCGCCTGCGAGACGACGCGCGGCTTCGTCGACGTGCTGACCAACTGGTACGTGCGCCGCTCGCGGGAGCGGTTCTGGGACACCGGCGGCCAGGCCGGCGGCGGCGGGGCCGAGCAGGCCTTCGACACGCTCTACACCGCGCTCGAGGTCGTGTGCCGGGTCACGGCGCCGCTGCTGCCGCTGGTGACCGAGGAGGTCTGGCGCGGCCTGACCGGCGGTCGCTCGGTGCACCTCACCGACTGGCCCGAGGCCTCGGACCTGCCGTCCGACCACGCCCTGGTGGCCGGCATGGACCGGGCCCGCGAGGTCTGCTCAGTGGCGTCGTCGCTGCGCAAGGCCGGCGGCCTGCGCGTGCGGCTCCCGCTGGCGCGGCTGACGGTCGTCGTCCCGGATGCGCTGTCGCTCAAGGACTTCGGTGCGATCGTGGCCGACGAGGTCAACGTCCGCGAGGTCGTGCTGCGCGACATCAGCGAGGCCAGCGAGGCCGACTTCGGCATCTCGCAGAAGCTCACCGTCAACGCCCGCGCCGCGGGTCCGCGGCTGGGCCGCGACGTGCAGCAGGCCATCAAGGGCAGCAAGTCCGGCGACTGGTCGGTCGCGGCCGACGGGACCGTGACGTCCGGCGGCCTGGAGCTGGTCGAGGGCGAGTACACGCTCGAGACCGTCGTCGACGACGCGCAGGGCGGGTCGACGGCGACGGCGATGCTGCCCGGCGGCGGCTTCGTCGTCCTCGACACCGAGGTGACCCCCGAGCTGGCCCAGGAGGGCCTGGCCCGCGACGTCGTCCGGGCGGTCCAGCAGGCCCGCCGCGACGCGGGGCTCGAGGTCTCCGACCGGATCTCGCTGACCGTGACCGGCTCGCAGGCGGTCTGGGAGGCGACGGTCGCGCACCAGGCGCTCATCGTCGAGGAGACGCTGGCGAGCCAGTTCGGCTCGGCGCCCCAGCTCGACGCGCTCCCGCAGCGCAGCGACGTGGCGGAGGCGGTCGTCGGGGACGGCGAGCCCGTGCGCATCAAGGTGATGAAGCTCTGATGGCCGGCTCGACGAACCCGGGCCGCTCCGGACGCCCGGACGCCGCGCAGCGCGAGGCGGCGCACAACCTCGAGGTGACCAAGCGGATGCGCGAGGTCGAGGAGTCGATCCTCGCCCGTGCGCCCGAGCACGACCTCGAGCCCAGCCTCGACCGCATCGCCGCGGTGATGGAGCTGCTCGGCGACCCGCAGCGCGGGTACCCCGTCATCCACCTCACCGGCACCAACGGCAAGACCTCGACCACCCGGCTGGTCGAGACCCTGCTGCTGGAGATGGGGCTCAAGACCGGCCGCTTCACGTCCCCGCACCTGCACTCGATGCGAGAGCGGATCGCGTTGTCCGGCCAGCCGATCAGCGCCGAGAAGTTCCTCGCGGCCTACGACGACGTCATCCCGTTCATCGAGATGGTCGACGCGCGGGCGCTCGCCGAGGGCGGCCCGCGGATGACCTACTTCGAGGTCCTGGTGGCCGTGGCGTATGCCGCGTTCGCCGACGCGCCGGTCGACGTCGCCGTCGTCGAGGTGGGCATGGGCGGCCGCTGGGACGCCACCAACGTCGCGGACGGCTCGGTGGCCGTCGTGACGCCGGTCGACCTGGACCACCAGCACTTCCTCGGCGACACCGTCGAGCTCATCGCCACGGAGAAGTCCGGGATCATCAAGGAGGGCGCCATCGCGGTGTCGGCGCTGCAGCCGCACGCCGAGGTCGTCGAGATCCTGCGCGAGCGGGCGCTGGAGGTCGGGGCGCGGCTGGCGGTCGAGGGCGTCGACTTCGGGTTCAAGGAGAGTGACGTCGCGGTCGGGGGCCAGCAGTTCTCGATGCAGGGCCTCGCCGGTGACTACGACGACCTGTTCCTGCCGCTGTTCGGGCCGCACCAGATGCAGAACGCCATGACGGCCGTCGCGGCCGTCGAGGCGTTCGTCGGCGGTGGCGAGACCCGGCTCGACCCGGACGTCGTGCGCTCGGCCCTGGCCAAGGCCGCGTCGCCCGGGCGCCTGGAGGTGGTACGCCGGTCGCCGACGGTCGTCGTCGACGCGGCGCACAACCCGGCCGGCGCTGTCGCCCTGCGGCAGGCGCTCGAGCAGTCGTTCAACTTCGCGCGGCTGGTGGGTGTCATCGCCATCCTCAAGGACAAGGACGCCACCGAGATCCTCGAGGTGCTCGAGCCCGTGCTCGACCACGTCGTCGTCTCGCGCACGACCTCGCCGCGGGCGATGGACCCCGACGAGCTCGGCGAGGTGGCGGTGGACATCTTCGGCGAGGGCCGGGTGACGGTCGTCCGGAACCTGCCGGACGCGCTCGACACCGCGGCCGGCCTCGCCGACGAGGGCGGCGTGTCCGGAGGAGTCCTGGCCACCGGGTCGGTCACCACGGCCGCCGAGGTGCGGATGCTGCTCGGCACCACCGAGGTCTAGGTGGCACCCGCGGGCCTGCGAGGCCGGGGCCGCCACGCACGCAGGTCCAGCACACGGCATACCCTCGTCGCATGAAGGTGCTCGTCGTCGTGCTGCTCGTGGTGGTGGCGTTCCTCCTGCTCGTGCGGTGGCGCGAGAACGGGCGGGGCCGGCGGTGAAGGGCATCGTCCTCTACGGCCGCCTCGGGAAGTTCACCTGGCGCATGCTCGCCACGGTGCTCGGCGGCCAGGGCGTCGTCGTCTTCCTCGGCGCGCTGGTGGCGCGCGGCGTCGGGCTGGCGCAGGGGGACGACAACGCGCACGCCTGGCTGTGGGTGGGCATCGGGCTCGCGGTCCTGTGCTTCCTCGCCGCCGGCGCCATGCGCCGGCCGTGGGGGGTGACCCTCGGCTGGCTGATCCAGGTCGCGACGTTCGTGAGCGCCGTGGTCGTGCCGGCGATGCTCGGAGTGGGGCTCATCTTCACCGTGCTGTGGGTCGGCTCGCTCGTCCTGTGCCACCGCGTCGAGCGCCAGGTGGCCGAGCGGGACCGCGTGGCGGGGGCCGACTCGTCCGCTCGGTAGGCTGGCGCGCGTGACGACGCAGATCGAACGTTCCCTGGTCCTGGTCAAGCCCGACGGGTACGCCCGCGGCCTCACCGGGGAGGTGCTGCGCCGCATCGAGGCCAAGGGGTACACCCTGGTCGCGCTCGCGGTGACCACCCCCACCCGCGAGAAGCTGGCCGCCCACTACGCCGAGCACGAGGGCAAGCCGTTCTACGAGCCGCTGGTGGAGTTCATGAGCAGCGGCCCGGTGACCGCCGCGGTCATCGAGGGCCAGGGCTGCATCCCCGGCTTCCGCTCGTTGGCCGGTGCCACCAACCCGACCGAGGCCGCGCCCGGCTCGATCCGTGGCGACCTGGGCCGTGACTGGGGCGAGAAGGTCCAGAAGAACATCGTCCACGGCTCGGACTCGCCCGAGTCGGCCCAGCGCGAGATCGCGATCTGGTTCCCGGAGCTCGGCGCCTGACGCAGGCCCGACCACCTAGGTCGGGTCGACCTCGTCGAGCCCGGCGATCACCACCTCGAGGAGCGCGGCCAGCTGGTCGCGCTCCTCGCGCGTGAGGGGGGCCAGGACGTCGGACTCGACGACGTTCGCCTCGCGCACGGCGGCCTCGAACAGCTCCCACCCCTGCGTGGTCAGCTCGACCAGGACCCGGGTGCGGTTGTCCGGGTCGGGGGAGCGGCGCACGAGCCCGCGCTCGGTCATCTTGTCGAGCCGGTGCGTCATCGAGGACGCCGCCACGTTGCCCGCGTCCGCGAGCCGGGTGGGCGTCACCGGCTGGCCCTCGGACGTCGCCAGGAGCGCGATGACCGACCACTCGCCGTGGGAGAGGTCGAGGTCCGCGAGCTGGCGCGTGTACCACTGGTCGAGCTTGCGGCTCAGCGAGTTCACGGCCGTGATGACCCGCTGGACTGACTCCTCGCCGCCGGCCGCGACGTAACTGGCCACGGCCTCGCGGTACTGCTCCTGGGCGGTGCGCCTGCGCCGCGACCTCGCTGTCATGGCGGCATCATGGCATGGTACATTTCGATTTCGAAATATTCGTTATCGAAGAAGTGTTGACCCTCCCATGCGCGCCCGTCTCCTCATCGTCGCCTCCGCCGTCGCCATGCTCGGCTGGGGCACCGTCCTGCCCTACCAGTACGCCTACGCCGCCTCGACCCGCGGCTGGGGCTCGATCGCCGCCGCCGCGGCGTCGAGCCTGTTCTCCGTGGGCGCGCTGCTCGCGGCACCCCTCGGGGGACGCCTGGCCGACCGGGTCTCACCCGTGCTGGTCGCGGTGGGCGCCAAGGTCGTCGCGGCGGCCGGTGCGGTCGGGCTCGGGTTCGCTGGGTCGCCCGCGGCGTTCCTGGCCGGCATGTTCGTCTTCGGCCTCGGCATCACCGCGGCCGCGCCGGCGCAGTCCGTGCTGGTGCTGCGCTGGGTGGGTGGCAGCGACCGCCGCAAGGTCTTCGCCTGGCAGTTCACCGGCCAGGCGCTCGGCATGGCCGTCGGCGCGTTCGCCGCGGGCTACGTCGTGGACCTGCACCGCGAGTCGGGCATGTGGCCCGCGTTCGCGGCGGCCGGCGCCGGGTTCGTGGTCTCCGCCGGGCTCATCCTGCTCGCCGGCGCCCGTCGCTGGGGACGCCCGGGAGCGGGCGCCGAGCTCGACGTCGTGGACGCGTCGGCCACCGTCGCCGGCTCGGACCTGGCCGCAGGGGACGCCGTGGGCACCCCCGTCGGTGAGGTCCGTCCCCCCGGCGTGCGTCAGGCGTGGCGGCTCATCTGGGCCGTGCCGGCCCTGCGCTGGACGGCCCTGGTGACCGTCACGCTCGCGCTGGGGTTCTACGCCCAGTTCGAGTCCGGGCTCCCGGCGTACGCACTCACGGTCCTGGACGTGCGCGAGACCACCATCGGCCTCGCGGCCGCGGTGAACTGCGTCGTCATCATCGCCCTGCAGATGGTCGTCGTCCGGCTCACTGCCCGCCGCAGCGGGCCGACCCTGCTCATCGCCGTCGGCGCCATCTGGACGCTGTCGTGGCTGGTGCTGGCCGGGGCGTCGGCCGTCGCGGGGACGGCTCCCGAGCTGGCCGCGACGCTGTTCGTCACGACGTTCGGGATCTTCGCCGTGGGCGAGACGATGTACGCGCCGGTGCTCAACCCGCTCACGGCCAGCCTGGCTCCGTCCGGGCTCGTGGGCACCACGCTGGGGCTGTTCACCGCGCTGCAGACCGGGTTCTCCGCGGTCGGCCCGCTCGTCGCCGGCCTGCTCCTCGGCGCCGGGCTGGGCAGCGTCTTCGTGGGCGCGCACGTCGGAATCAGCCTGCTCGCGGTGTTCGGGGCGTGGCGCCTGCGTGCGGTCCTCCGGAGCCGCCGCACCGTCCCCGCGCCGGCGCCCGAGGCCGCTCTCGTCGCCTGAGGGGTGACCCTCGGCGGCGAGGCCGCGGACAGTCAGTAGGCTTGCCGTCATGGCTGACTTCGACGTCGTTGTCCTCGGTGCCGGTCCCGGCGGGTACGTCGCGGCGATCCGCGCCTCGCAGCTCGGGAAGAAGGTGGGCATCGTCGAGTCGAAGTACTGGGGCGGCGTCTGCCTCAACGTCGGCTGCATCCCCTCCAAGGCGCTGCTGCGCAACGCGGAGATCGCGCACATCATCACGCAGGAGAAGGCCACGTTCGGCATCTCCGGTGACCCCACGATGGACTTCGGTGTCACGCACTCGCGCAGCCGCAAGGTCGCCGAGGCCAGCGCCAAGGGCGTCCACTACCTGATGAAGAAGAACACAATCGAGGAGCTCGAGGGCTGGGGCACCCTGACCGGCCCGACCTCCATGGACGTCGCGCTGACGTCCGGCGAGCGGCGCTCGATCACCTTCGACAACCTCATCATCGCCACCGGCGCGACGACCCGGCTCATCCCCGGCACGAAGCTCTCCGACCGCGTCGTGACCTACGAGGAGCAGATCCTCACCGACCAGCTCCCCGAGTCGATCGTCATCGCGGGCTCGGGCGCCATCGGCGTCGAGTTCGCCTACGTCATGAAGAACTTCGGGGTCGACGTGACCATCGTCGAGTTCCTCGACCGGATGGTGCCGACCGAGGACGCCGACGTGTCCAAGGAGCTGCTGAAGCAGTACAAGAAGCTCGGCGTGAAGGTCCTGCTGTCGACCAAGGTCGAGTCGATCGACGACAGCGGCGAGAAGGTCAAGGTCACCGTCTCCCCGGCTGCCGGTGGTGAGTCGACCGTGCTCGAGACCGACAAGGTGCTGCAGGCGATCGGGTTCGCCCCGCGCCTCGAGGGCTACGGCCTGGAGAGCACCGGCGTGCAGCTCACCGACCGCGGCGCCATCGCCGTCGACGAGCGCGGCCGCACCAACGTCCCGAACGTCTACGCGATCGGCGACGTCACCGGCAAGCTCATGCTCGCGCACACCGCCGAAGCCATGGGTGTCGTGGCGGCCGAGACGATCGCGGGCGCCGAGACGATGGAGATCAACTTCGACATGATCCCGCGGGCGACGTTCTGCCAGCCGCAGATCGCCTCGTTCGGGTACTCCGAGGAGCAGGCGAAGGAGCGCGGATACGACGTCAAGACCGCGTCGTTCCCCTTCTCCGCCAACGGCAAAGCGCGCGGCATGGCCGAGGGCGTCGGCTTCGTGAAGATCGTCGCCGACGCGAAGCACAACGAGCTGCTCGGGGCGCACCTCATCGGCCCCGAGGTCACCGAGCTGCTGCCGGCCCTGACGCTGGCGCAGCAGTGGGACCTCACCGCCGACGAGGTCGCCCGCAACGTGTTCGCCCACCCGACGCTGTCCGAGGCGGTCAAGGAGGCCATCGAGGGCATCGCCGGGCACATGATCAACCTCTAGTCCGCGTCGACCCACCTGTCCCCGCCCGGGGCCGGGAGGCAGGAGCAGGTATGCCGCGCGTGCGGCTCCCGATCACGACCGAGCGCCTCGTGTTGCGCAGCCTGCGGCCGGGGGACGAGCGGCACGTGTTCGCCTACCGCTCGGTGCCGGAGGTGGTGCGGTACATCCCCGGTGAGCCGAAGACGCTCGAGCAGGTGCAGGACATGGTGGCCGAACGTGCCACCGCCGGGCGCATCGAGCCCTCGCACCCCATCTGCACCCTCGCCGTCGAGCTCGACGGCCGGGTGATCGGGGACGTCCTGCTGCACCTCGACGGACCCGACGGCCACGACGGCCGGCAGGCGGAGATCGGCTGGGTGCTCGCACCCGACATGCAGGGCATGGGCTACGCGACCGAGGCGGCGGAGGCGCTGGTGCGGGTGGCGTTCGACGAGCTCGGCGTGCACCGCGTGTGGGCGCAGCTCGACAGCGAGAACACGGCGTCGGCACGCATCTGCGAACGGCTGGGGATGCGTCGTGAGGCCTACTTCGAGCGCGGCTCGTGGTTCAAGGGCCGGTGGACCGACCTGGCCGTCCACGCCATCCGCGCCGACGAGTGGCGTGCTGCCGAACAGACCGACATCTCCCTGTAGCGAGAGGACCCCGTCATGGCCCCCACCCTCGAACCCGTCGCCGCCTCGGTGCCGCCCGGCACCGAGCTGAGTGGCGCGGCATACGCCTCCGTCGCGGCGCAGGCCATCTCGGCGGTCGCGAGCTCGCAGGCGGCGGGCATCGCCGCCGCGGCCGACCTCATGGCCGACTGCGTCGCCGGCAGCGGTGTCCTGCAGGCGTTCGGCACCGGTCACTCCGAGGCGTTCGCGATGGAGATCGCGGGGCGCGCGGGCGGCTTCATCCCCACCAACCGGCTGGCGCTGCGCGACGCCGTGGCCGCCGCCGGGGCGGAGGGCGCGGCCACCGACCCTGAGCGCGCCGGGCTGCTCGAGAGGGACCCCTCGCTCGCCCGGCACATCTACGACCTGGCCCTCGACGCCCAGCCTCAGGACGTGTTCCTCATCGCCTCCAACTCCGGAGGCAACGGCAGCATCGTCGAGTTCGCGCGCCTGGTGAAGGAGAAGGGGCACCCGCTCATCGCGGTCACGTCGCTCGCGCACACGACGCAGGTGACCTCGCGGCACCCCAGCGGGCTGCGGCTGTTCGAGGTGGCGGACATCGTCCTGGACAACGGGGCGCCCTACGGTGACGCGGTGCTGCCGCTGCCCGGCGGCGGGACGGCGTGCGGGCTCTCGTCGATCACGGCCGCCCTGCTGGCGCAGATGATGGTCGCCGAGACCCTGGCGCGGCTGGTGGCCCGTGGGGAGACGCCACCTGTCTACCTGTCGGCCAACATCCCTGAGGGGGACGAGCACAACAACGCGCTCGAGGCACGGTACGCCGGTCGCCTCCGCCGCCTGCTGTGACCCTCGTCGCCGGCATGGACGTCGGCGGGACGAGCAGCCGTGCGCTCGTCGCCGACCTGTCCGGGAAGGTCGTGGGCACCGGGCTCGCCGGTGGCGGCAACCCGATCTCGCGCGGCGTCGGTCCCGCGATGGCCGCGATCCGGTCGGCGCTCGAGCAGGCGCTCGAGGGGGTGGACCGGTCGTTGGTGCGCGGCAACGTCATCGGTGCCGCGGGCTTCGGCTCGGAGACCGGTGCGCACGAGGCGCTGCGACAGGTGTGGCACGAGATGGGACTACCCGGTGGGCCGGTGCTGATCGGCGACATCGACGTGGCGTTCGCGTCGGGGACGCCGGAGCCGGACGGCTCGGTGCTCATCAGTGGCACGGGTGCGATCGCAGCGGAGTTCCTGGGGGGCCGGGCGGGGCGCGTTGCCGACGGGCTCGGCTGGCTGCTCGGTGACCACGGCTCGGGGTTCTGGATCGGGCGGGCGGCGGTGCGCCACGCGTGCGCGCCGGTCGCGACACCGGGCGACCCGCTCGCCGAGGCCGTGGCGCAGCAGCTGACCGGGCGCGCAGAGGTGGACCGCCAGGCCGTCGTCGGCGCCGCGTATGCCGTGGAGCCGGTGCGCATCTCGGAGCTGGCGCGGGTGGTCGTCGAGTGCGCTGAGGCCGGGTCGCCGGCTGCCGCGGCGATCCTCGAGTCGGCGGCGGACGAGCTCGTCACGACGCTCGGGCAGGTCCGCGACGAGGGCGACACCAGCATCGTGGTGCTCGGGGGCGGGATGCTGGGGACGGCGCGGCTGCGCAGCCTCGTGGAGGAGCGCATCGCGGGGCGTTGGCCGGGTGCGCCGGTCACGCGCTGTGGTTCGGGTGTCGGGGGAGCGGCCTGGCTGGCCGCACGCAACCTCGGCGAGGAGCTGCCACCGGACCTGCACGCCACCCTCACCGGCGCCACCTCCACGACCTGACCGGACAGGGCCGCCCGGGCCGCACCCCACAACGCGCGCGGCACCGTCTGGGTGGTGTCGGTGGTAGGTGGGACCTTCCAGGCATGGGGGTTGAAGACGGGGAGCAGCGGGATGGCTTCCGGACGGCTGCCGGGACGACGGCGTTCGATGTAGGCGGCCTCCTCGCCCAGGCCCGGCGACAGGCCGACCTCAGCCAGCGCGAGCTCGCCCAGCTGGCAGGGGTACTGGGCGGCCCGCGGGGGGATCGTGCGTGAGCTGGACGTCCCCGCGGGGGTGGCGGGGGCGACCCACCCCACCCCGCAGGGCTGGGACCCCACTGCGCCGGGGCGTCGTCCGGCCGCCGCACGCACCGATTAGGGACGCCATGCCCCCGCTGGTAGCCTGAACCCTGCCGTAGAACGGCCGCGGATCCAGAGAGCCCGGTGGGACAAGCCCCGGCGCACCGCGCAACAACCCTGAGAAGGAGAGTGTCGCCCCATGTCGTTGGACGCCGACGTCAAGAAGAAGATCATGGCCGAGTACGCCACCGCCGAGGGCGACACCGGCTCGCCGGAAGTGCAGATCGCCCTGCTCACGCAGCGCATCAAGGACCTCACCGAGCACTCGCGGACGCACAAGCACGACCACCACAGCCGCCGCGGGCTCCTGCTCCTCGTGGGCCGTCGCCGCCGCCTCCTGCGTTACCTGGAGAGCGTCGACATCGAGCGCTACCGCTCGCTGATCAAGCGCCTCGGCCTGCGCCGATAAGCATCCGACTGGGACGGTCTCCACACGGGGACCGTCCCTTTCGCATGGACAACTGAATACTGGACGGCGGTCCCGCACGAGCTGCGGAGCCGCACAGAAGGAAGCCCGCGCACAACGACGATGCGCGAGGTTCGCTGAGAGAACAGAACGGAGGGCCCATGGAGGGTCCAGAGATCACCTTCGCCGAAGCCGTCATCGACAACGGCAGCTTCGGCACCCGCACGGTCCGGTTCGAGACCGGACGACTGGCCAAGCAGGCCGGCGGCGCCGTCAGCGCCTACCTGGACGAGGACACGATGCTCCTGTCCACCACCACCGCCGGGAAGCACCCGCGCGAGGGTTTCGACTTCTTCCCCCTGACCGTCGACGTCGAGGAGCGGATGTACGCCGCGGGCAAGATCCCCGGCTCGTTCTTCCGTCGTGAGGGTCGCCCGTCGACCGACGCCATCCTCACCTGCCGCCTGATCGACCGCCCGCTGCGCCCGACCTTCACCAAGGGCCTGCGCAACGAGGTCCAGGTCGTCATCACGGTCCTGGCGCTCAACCCCGACCACCAGTACGACGTGCTCGCCATCAACGCGGCCAGCGCCTCGACCCAGATCTCGGGCCTGCCCTTCAGCGGCCCGGTCGGTGGCGTCCGGGTCAGCCTCATCGACGGCCAGTGGGTCGCCTTCCCGAACTTCAGCGACATCGAGCGCTCGACGTTCGACATGGTGGTCGCCGGCCGCATCGCGGGCGACGACGTCGCCATCATGATGGTCGAGGCCGAGTCCACCGAGTCCACCTGGGACCTGGTGAAGAACGAGGGCAAGCAGGCCCCGACCGAGGAGGTCGTGGCCGAGGGCCTCGAGGCCTCCAAGAAGTTCATCCGCGTCCTGTGCGAGGCCCAGGCCGAGCTGGCGAGCAAGGCCGCCAAGCCCGTCCAGGAGTTCCCGATCTTCCTCGACTACGAGGACGACGTGTACGCCGCGGTCGAGGCCGCGACCTCCGCCGACCTGGCGCAGGCGCTCACCATCGCCGGCAAGCAGGAGCGCGAGGAGCGCATCGACGAGATCAAGGACGCCGCCAAGGAGTCCCTCGCCGGTGAGGGCAAGGAGTTCGAGGGCCGGGAGAAGGAAGTCTCCGCGGCATACCGCTCCGTGCAGAAGAAGCTCATCCGCCAGCGCATCCTGCGCGACAAGGTCCGCATCGACGGCCGTGGCCTCGCCGACATCCGCGCCCTCGGCGCCGAGG
This sequence comes from Pedococcus sp. NPDC057267, assembly GCF_042668795.1. Taxonomy (NCBI): domain Bacteria; kingdom Bacillati; phylum Actinomycetota; class Actinomycetes; order Micrococcales; family Intrasporangiaceae; genus Pedococcus; species Pedococcus sp. NPDC057267. Next base: position 20,426 of record NZ_JBHUYG010000075.1, read on the forward strand.
TCGAGGTCCTGCCGCGCGTGCACGGCTCGGCGCTGTTCGAGCGCGGCGAGACCCAGATCATGGGTGTCACCACGCTGAACATGCTCCGCATGGAGCAGCAGCTCGACACCCTGTCGCCGGTGACGCGCAAGCGCTACATGCACAACTACAACTTCCCGCCGTTCTCCACCGGTGAGACCGGTCGCGTGGGCTCGCCCAAGCGCCGCGAGATCGGCCACGGCGCGCTCGCCGAGCGGGCGCTCATGCCCGTGCTGCCGACGCGCGAGGAGTTCCCCTACGCGATCCGCCAGGTGTCCGAGGCCCTCGGCTCCAACGGCTCGACGTCCATGGGCTCGGTCTGTGCCAGCACCCTGTCGCTGCTCAACGCCGGTGTGCCGCTGCGCGCCCCGGTCGCCGGCATCGCCATGGGCCTGGTGTCCGACGAGGTCGACGGCGAGACGCAGTACGCCGCGCTCACCGACATCCTCGGCGCCGAGGACGCGTTCGGCGACATGGACTTCAAGGTCGCCGGCACCCGCGAGTTCGTCACGGCCATCCAGCTCGACACCAAGCTCGACGGCATCCCCGCCTCGGTCCTGGCCGGCGCGCTGACCCAGGCCCGTGACGCCCGCCTGCACATCCTCGACGTCATGAACGAGGCCATCGACACGCCCGACGAGATGAGCCCCTTCGCTCCTCGCGTCATCAGCGTGCAGGTCCCGGTCGACAAGATCGGCGAGGTCATCGGCCCGAAGGGCAAGATGATCAACCAGATCCAGGACGAGACCGGCGCGGACATCTCGATCGAGGACGACGGCACGGTCTACATCGGCGCCACCGACGGCCCGTCCGCCGAGGCGGCTCGTGCCATGGTCAACGCCATCGCGAACCCGCAGATGCCGGAGATCGGCGAGCGCTTCCTCGGGACCGTCGTGAAGACGACGACCTTCGGTGCGTTCATCTCGCTGCTGCCCGGCAAGGACGGCCTGCTGCACATCTCCGAGGTGCGCAAGCTCGTCGGCGGCAAGCGGATCGACGCCGTCGAGGACGTCCTGGCCGTGGGCCAGAAGGTCCAGGTCGAGCTCAAGGAGATCGACCCGCGCGGCAAGCTCTCGCTGGCCGCGGTGCTCCCGGAGGGCGAGGGCGGCAACGCCTCCTCCGAGGGCGGGTCCGACGCCTCCGAGGCCGCGGGCTCCGACGACGAGTCGGGCTCCGAGGGCGGCCAGGCGCGGTCCGAGGACCGCGGTGAGCGGCGCGAGGGCGGCCGCAGCCGCAACCGCCGCCGTCGCGGCCGTGGGGACTCCGCCGAGGGTGGCGAGGAGCCGGCAGCGGCTCCCGCGACCTCCGAGGACGCCGCGGGCTGACGCACGCACCACCCGTCGAGCGGGCCGGCACACCAC
>NZ_JBHUYG010000076.1:0-21682 GCF_042668795.1 Pedococcus sp. NPDC057267
GGGACCGGCAGCGGGGCTCCCCCGACGCGGTGTCGTCAGGAGGTGGTGGCCCAGACGGTGGTGTCGGTCGGCACGAGGCCGTCCTCGGTCAGCGGACCCGAGGCCACGAGGACGGTCGAGCCCTCAGGCAGGGCCACCGGCTCGGCGCCGAGGTTGGTCAGCACGAGCGTCGGCTCGCCCTGGCCGGTGTTGACCAGCGCCACGACGTCGTCGCCGTAGCCGGCGAGGTCGGCGAGGCCGCCGGTGCCCAGCTCGCGCTCGCGGCGGACGCGCAGGAGGGTGCGGTACAGCTCCAGCGTGGAGCCCTCGACCCCGACCTGCTGGTCGACGGCGTACTCGCCGTAGACCGCGGGCTGGGGCAGCCAGGTCGCGTCCGAGGGGCCGAACCCGAACGACGGGGCATCCTTGACCCACGGGATCGGGACGCGGCAGCCGTCACGCCCGATCTCCTTGCCCTGCGTGCGGATGAACGTCGGGTCCTGGCGGAACTCGGCCGGCATGTCGGTCGAGTCCGGCAGCCCGAGCTCCTCGCCCTGGTAGATGTAGGCGCTGCCCGGCAGGGCCAGCATCAGGGTGGACGCGGCGCGGGCACGACGCAGCCCGAGCTCGCGGTCGGGCTGCGGGTCGTCGGCGCTGATGCCGTTGGGACGGCGCTCGCCGACGGGCAGGCCGAGGCGCGAGGCGTGCCGGACGGTGTCGTGGTTCGACAGGACCCAGGTGCTGGGGGCGCCCACCGAGTCGGCGGCCTCCAGCGAGGAGTCGATGACCGCACGCAGGTCGGCCGCGCGCCACTGCGACTGCAGGAAGTCGAAGTTGAAGGTCTGGTGCATCTCGTCCGGGCGGACGTAGCGGACCGCCCGCTCCTGCGGACGGACCCAGGCCTCGGCACACAGGATGCGGTCGGGCTCGCCGTACCCGTCGAGGATCTTGCGCCAGGCGCGGTAGACCTCGTGCACGCCGTCCTGGTCCCACATGGGCGGCTTGGGCGCGCCGGGCTTGAGCTCGCCGTCGAGGATGTGCAGCTCGGCGTCGTAGTCGGGCAGGCCCGGCTCCTTGATGAGCCCGTGGGCGACGTCCACGCGGAAGCCGTCGATGCCCCGGTCGAGCCAGAAGCGCAGGATCGACTCGAACTCGGCGTGGACCTCGTCGTTGTCCCAGTTGAGGTCGGGCTGCTTGGAGTCGAACAGGTGCAGGTACCACTGGCCCGGCGTGCCGTCGGCCTCGGTGACGCGGGTCCAGCCGGCGCCGCCGAAGACCGAGTGCCAGTCGTTCGGGGGCTCGTCGCCGCCGGGGCCGCGGCCGTCGCGGAAGATGTACCGGTTGCGCTCGGGGGAGCCCGGGGCGGAGGCGAGGGCCTCCTGGAACCACACGTGCTCGTCGCTGGTGTGGTTCGGGACGAGGTCGACGATCACCTTGAGGCCGAGCTCGTGCGCCCGCGCCACCATCGCGTCGGCGTCCGCGAGGGTCCCGAACAGCCGGTCGATGTCGCGGTAGTCCGCGACGTCGTAGCCGGCGTCGGCCTGGGGGGAGGTGTAGAAGGGGCTGAACCAGACGGCGTCGACACCGAGGTCGCGCAGGTGCTCCAGGCGGGCGGTCACGCCGGGCAGGTCGCCCACGCCGTCGCCGTCGGAGTCGGCCCACGACCGCGGGTAGATCTGGTAGATGACCGCGTGCCGCCACCACGCGGCGTCGGCGGAGTCTGCGGGGTGGACGAGGTCCGTGGAGAGCGTGTCAGTCACGGGGAACCATGCTCCCGCATGGCTCCGACAGGACGAAATCCACCCCGCCCGTGACCGTATGCCGGTCACGCCGCTGGGGCGGGGGTGCCGCACCTCCCGGGGTGGGCCGGCTACTCCTCGTCGAGCGAGTTCACGAGCGAGTGTGCCGCCCGCTCGAGGTAGTCGCGCAGGAGCAGGTCGTCGGCCGGGGCGAGGTCGAGGGTGTCGACCGCCGCCATCATGTGGTGCAGCCACCGGTCGCGCTGGGCGGGCGTGACCCTGAAGGGGTGGTGCCGCATCCGCAGGCGGGGGTGGCCGCGCTGCTCGGAGTACGTCGTCGGGCCGCCCCAGTACTGCTCGAGGAACATGCGCAGCCTGTCCTCGGCAGGGCCGAGGTCCGCCTCCGGGTAGAGCGCCCTGAGCGGCTCGTCCTCGGCGACGCCGCGGTAGAACTCGTGCACGAGCCTGCGGAACGTCTCGTGGCCCCCCACCTGGTCGTAGAAGCTCGTCGGCTGCCCGGGGGTGCTCATCGGCCGCCCACCGGACCGGGCCCGAACGGCGTCATGACCGGTGCCTTGATGCCGTTCTCGTCGAAGGCCGCCTTGACCCGCTCGCGGATCTCGCGGGAGATGCCGTACTGCTGCTCGGGCGCGGTCTTGGCGAGCACCCGGATCGTGATGACCGAGCCGGTCATCGACTCGACCCCCACGACCTGCGGCTCCTCCAGGAGCTTGTCCTGCCAGGCCTCGTCCTCGTCGAGCCGGTGCACGACGTCGCGGATGAGCGGGATGACCTTCTCCAGGTTCTCGCTGTACGCGACCGGCAGGTCGACCACCGCGGTCGACCAGCCCTGGCTCTTGTTGCCGATCCGGACGATCTCGCCGTTGCGGATGTACCAGACGACCCCCTGGCCGTCGCGCAGCCGCGTCACGCGCAGCGAGACCTCCTCGACGGTGCCGATGGCCTCACCGGTGTCGACGACGTCGCCGACGCCGTACTGGTCCTCGAGGATCATGAAGATCCCCGACAGGAAGTCCTTGACGAGGCTCTGCGCACCGAAGCCGAGCGCGACGCCGCCGACGCCGGCCGTGGCCAGCACCGGGGCGAGGTTGATGCCCACGATGCCCATCACGGTCAGGATCGTGATGAGGGCGACGACGAAGGTCACGGTGCTGCGCAGCAGCGACCCCATCGTCAGCGTCCGCTGGCGGTGCCGCTCGTGGGCCGCGCCGGTGGCGCTGGCGATGGCGCGGCGGGCGCGACCGGGCTCCTGGGCCCGCCGCGCGTCGGCCCGGGCCAGCGTGACCTGGACCGTGCGGCTGATCGAGCGCAGCAGCACCCAGCGGGCCACGAGGGCGATGAGGACGACGACGACGACCTGCAACGGCGCCCCGACGAACCAGTCGGCGGCGCCCTTCCAGGTGAGCTTGCTCAGCTCCTGCACGACGTGATCAAGCATCGGCGTCCCGGGCCTGGGCGCGCAGCGCGCGGGCGACGGGGTCGCGGTTCTCGACCACCAGGCGCCTCAGTGCCGCGGGCGCGTCGCGGTGGGTGTCGAGCCACTGCTGGGTCGCGTCGTGCAGCTCCCGGTTGGCCAGCACCATGGGGTAGAAGCCGGTGACCAGGATCTCGACGATCGCGTGCGAGCCCTTGGACTCCACCGTGTCGAGCATCTCGTGGTACCGGGCGACGTAGGGCTCGAGCAGCGAGACGTCGTGGACGGTGGTGAAGCCCAGGGCGATCGCCTCGATGACGGAGTTGGGCAGCCCGTCCTCCTCGACCGCGCGGCGCCAGGCGGCGGCCTTCATCTCCGGGGTGGGGATGGCGGCGAGGGCGCGGGCCCAGCGCTCCCGGCCGGTCGCGGTGTTGTCGCGCTCCTTCTCGGCGTCGACCTCCTCCTCGGTGGCAGCGCCGACCGAGGCGAGCGAGGTCAGCAGCGTCCAGCGCATGTCGGTGTCGACCGCGAGGCCCTCGAGCACGTCGGAGCCGTCGTAGAGGGCACGCAGCCAGCGGGCGTGGTCGCCGCCGGGCTGCACCCCGGCATACGTGGTGAGCAGCTGGAGCTGGGCGTCGCTGCCCGGCGTGGCGGCCTCGGTGAGCGCGCGCAGCCGCGCGGAGGCGGTGGACACGGCCTCGGCGCGGTGGTCGGGGGCGACGTACATCTCCAGCGTGGTGCGCAGCTGCCCGAGGAGGGTGCGCAGCATGGTGGAGTTGCTCTCGCCCGCCAGCGTGGTGAGGACGAGGTCGACGAAGTCGCGCCCGGGCATCTCGGCGTCGCGCGTCATGTCCCAGGCGGCGCCGAGCACGAGGGCGCGGGGGAGGCTGTCCGCGAACGACCGGGTGTGCGCCAGGGCGGTGGCGAGCGAGCGCTCGTCGAGTCGGATCTTGGCGTAGGCCAGGTCGTCGTCGTTGACGAGCAGCAGGTCCGGCGCGGGGCGGCCGACCAGCTCGGGAACGGGGGTGCTCTCGCCGTCGACGTCGAGCTCCACCCGGTGGGTGCGCACGAGGCTGGTGCTGCCGTCCTCGGCGGTCTCGACGTCGTAGAGGCCGACGGCGAGGCGGTGCGGGCGCAGCGTCGGGTACTCCTCGACCGCGGTCTGCTCGATGACGACCGAGGACAGCAGGCCCTGGTCGTCGGTCCCGACGACCGGGCGCAGGGTGTTGACGCCGGCGGTCTCGAGCCACAGCTTGGACCAGGCGCCGAGGTCGCGGCCGGAGGTGGCCTCGAGCTCGGAGAGCAGGTCGTCGAGCGTGGTGTTGCCCCACGCGTGCTTGGCGAAGTAGGCGCGCAGGCCGTCGCGGAACGGCTCACGGCCGACGTAGGCGACGAGCTGCTTGAGCACCGAAGCGCCCTTGGCGTAGGTGATGCCGTCGAAGTTGACCTCGACGTCCTGCAGGTCGCGGATCGGCGCCACGATCGGGTGCGTGGAGGACAGCTGGTCCTGGCGGTAGGCCCACGCCTTCTCCGCGATGCCGAAGGTGGTCCAGGCGCTCTCCCACTCGGTGGCCTCGGCCTGGCAGGTGGTCGACGCCCACTCGGCGAACGACTCGTTGAGCCACAGGTCGTTCCACCACTTCATGGTCACGAGGTCGCCGAACCACATGTGCGCCAGCTCGTGCAGGATCGTCACGCCGCGGCGCTCGACCATCGCCTCGGTCACCTTGGACCGGAAGACGTAGATCTCGCTGATCGTGACGGCCCCGGCGTTCTCCATCGCGCCCATGTTGTACTCGGGCGTGAAGAGCTGGTCGTACTTCTCGAACGGGTACTCGCAGTCGAACTCCTCCTCGAAGAACGCAAAGCCCTTCTTGGTGAGCTCGAAGACGTTGTCGGCGTCGAGGAACTCGAGCATCGAGCGGCGGCAGAAGATGCCCAGCGGCACGGTGCCCTTGCGCGTCTGCACCTCGTCGCGCACCACGGCATACGGCCCGGCCACCAGCGCGGTGATGTAGCAGGACATCCGTGCGGTCGGGGCGAACGCCCAGGTCGCCACGCCCTCGCGCACCGGGGTCGGCTCGGGGGTGGGGGAGTTGGAGACGACCTGCCAGTGGTCGGGGGCCGTGACCGTGAAGCGGTAGGTCGCCTTGAGGTCGGGCTGCTCGAAGACGGTGAAGACCCGCCGGCAGTCCGCCACCTCGAACTGGGAGTAGAGGTAGACCTCGCCGTCGACCGGGTCGACGAGGCGGTGCAGCCCCTCGCCGGTGTTCGTGTATGCCGCGGTCGCGTCGACGGTGAGCGTGTTCTGCTCGGCGGTGGTCGGGATCGTGACCCGGACGCCGTCGAAGTGGCTGGCCGGGTCGAGCGACTCGCCGTTGAGGGTGATCGCCTCGACGGAGGGGGCGATGAGGTCGATGAAGGTGCCCTCACCGGGGCGGGTGCTCGTGAAGGTGACCGTCGTCGTGCTGCGGAACGTCGTCTCGGAGGTGGTGAGGTCGAGGGCGATGTCGTAGTGGTCGACGTGCACGAGGCCGACGCGCTCGGCCGCCTCGTCGCGGGTCAGGTTCTTGCCAGGCACAAACAGCTCCTGCGGTGGGTGTCCAGGGGTCGGCCCATCCTGTCACGGGCAGCCACCCCCGGGAGGGCGCACCCGGGGTCGCGCCCGGCGTCGCGCGCGGGGGTCGCCCCACCCGGCGCGACCGGCCGCGTGGCCAGTGGCAGGATTGGTCGGGTGAGTGCTGCGACCGACCTCTCGACCACCCGTTCCGCCGCCGAGTTCTGGTTCGACCCGCTGTGTCCGTGGGCGTGGATGACCTCCCGCTGGATGATGGAGGTCGAGAAGGTCCGTCCCGTCGACGTGACCTGGTCGGTGATGAGCCTGTCCGTGCTCAACGAGGGCCGCGACCTGCCCGAGGAGTACCGGGCGATGATGGAGAAGGGCTGGGGCCCGGTCCGCGTCATCATGGCCGCGCGCCGCGAGCACGGCGTGGAGGTCACCAAGCCCCTCTACGACGCGATGGGCACGCGGATCCACCTCGGTGGCGAGAAGGACTTCGCGAAGGTCATCGTCCCCGCCCTCGAGGAGGTCGGGCTGCCGGTCGAGCTGGCGCAGTACGCCGAGAAGGACGACCTCGACCAGGAGCTGCGCGCGAGCCACCAGCGCGCCATCGACCTGGTGGGCGACGACGTGGGCACGCCGGTCGTGGCCGTCAACGGCGAGGCGTTCTTCGGCCCGGTCGTGACCCCCGCCCCGAAGGGCGAGGCGGCCGGGAGGCTGTGGGACGGGTGCGTGCTCGTCGCCGGCACCCCCGGCTTCTACGAGCTGAAGCGCAGCCGCACCGTCGGCCCCATCTTCGACTGACGACGACGGCACGAGCGGGAGACGAGAAGACCACCATGCGCGTCCACATCGGCGGCGACCACGCGGCATACGACCTCTTGAACGAGCTGGTCTCGTTCCTGGAGTCCGAGGGGCACGAGGTGACCAACCACGGCGCCCACTCCTACGACGCCGAGGACGACTACCCGGTCTTCGTGCTGCGCGCCGCCGAGGCGGTGGCGGCCGACCCTGGGTCGCTGGGCGTCGTGCTCGGCGGCTCGGGCAACGGTGAGCAGATGGCGGCCAACAAGGTCGCCGGCATCCGCGCGGCCCTCTGCTACAACACCGAGCTGGCCCGGCTGGCGCGCGAGCACAACAACGCCCAGGTCATCTCGATCGGGGGCCGGATGAACACCGTCGAGGAGGCCAAGGACATGGTCCGGACCTTCCTCGCGACCCCGTTCTCGAAGGCTCCGCGGCACGAGCGGCGGATCACGATGGTCGACGAGTACGAGAGCACGGGGACGCTGCCGCCCCTGCCCTGATCTGTGGAAATCCCGCGGTGGCGCCGGGCACGCCGTTAGGGTGTGCGCAGGGATCGGGAGGGGCCGAGCCCGTTGCCGCGACGTAGCGGGGCCACCGCCCCCCGCCTTGCCGAAGGACCGCACACGTTGGACGTCGACAGGACGCTGCTCGTACGCCGAGCCCTCGCGTCCCGGGTCCAGCGCGGCCGGGCCCGCTGGGTCCGCTGGGGCAACGCCGGGACGGTCCTCGCCCTGGTGCTGGCCGCCGGTGCGCTCTGCTGGGCGATGTACCGCTGGCCGTCCACGGTGCCCTTCTCCGCGTACATCCCGGTCGCCGTGGTCGCCGGCCTCTTCCTGCCCCCGCGACGCCTCGCCCTCGTGGACGTGGTCATCCTCGCTGCCGGCGTCACCACCGTCGTCCAGCGCGACGCACCCACCACGCTGGTGGGCGCACTGATCGTGCTCGTGGCCATGATGGGGCTGATGTTCTGGGTGGCGGCGTCCCGGGCCCGCCTGGGGGTCCAGGGCAACCTCGGCGAGTCGATGCTCGTCGACCTTCGCGACCGCCTGCGCACCCAGGGCGAGCTGCCGCCGCTGCCCGACGGCTGGGGAGCCGAGCTGGCGGTGCTGTCGGCGTACGGCGACTCGTTCTCCGGCGACTTCCTCGTCACGAGCAAGACCGGGTCGGTGCTCGAGCTGGTCCTCGTCGACGTGTCGGGCAAGGGCATCGCGGCGGGCACGCGGTCCCTGCTGCTGTCGGGCGCGTTCGGCGGCCTGCTCGGCTCGATGCCAGTGGAGCGGTTCCTCCCGGCCGCCAACTCCTACCTGCTGCGCCAGTCGTGGGACGAGGGCTTCGCGACGGCGGCGCACGCCATGCTCGACCTGGAGACCGGCGAGTTCAGCGTCGGCTCGGCCGGCCACCCGCCGGCGGTGCGCTTCAACGCCGGCTCGGGCCGGTGGGAGGTGCTCGAGGGCGAGGAGGGGCCGGTGCTGGGGGTGACGGAGGGCCTGACCTTCCCGCGCATCACCGGGCGGCTCGGTCGCGGCGACGCGCTGCTGCTCTACACCGACGGGGTCATCGAGGTGCGCGACCGCGACCTGCGCGACGGCATCGACCGCATGCTGGGGACGGCCGAGCGGATGATCTCCCGGGGCTTCGAGGGCATGGTCGCGCGGATGTGCGCGGCAGCGCGGGCCGGGGAGACCGACGACCGCGCCGCCGTCCTCGTCTGGCGCCGCTGACCAGGCGCCGCTGACCAGGCGCCGCCGACCCGGCGATACCGACTCGACGAGGCTGACCGGGCGGTGCGGACCCGCCGAGGCTGACGCGTGGCTGCGCGGTCCGTCAGGCGGTGGGGGTGGGCTGGGCCGTGGTGCGGGCCGCCGCCCGACGGCCGATGTTGGCGCAGTCGACGCAGACCGACTCGGGGATGAGCCCGAGCCGCATGAGGCCGGCGAACACCAGGCAGCCCACGCAGATCCCCGCCAGCGCCTCCAGTGCCGGGAAGACCACCATGACGACGCCGATGACGACCACGGGGACGGCCTCGCCGGCCAGCCAGAACCCGCTGGCAGCGAGCGTGAGGACGGCGCCGATGGTGGCAGCGAAGCGCTTGGGCGGACCCGCGGTGTAGCGCGGGGCGGCCGCCACGCGGGGCCGGACGAACCGACCCACGAACCGGGCGACGGGGCTGGCGGAGGGGCCCCAGCCGGCGCGGAGCACGAAGTCGGCAGCCAGCACGGCATACAGCCACCACTGGTGCGCGGCCAGTGCCAGGACGCCCAGGACGAGCACGACGCCGGCGATGAGCCGGACGGTGACGTCGTCGACGATGTTGGGGAACCGGGAGATGCGCATGCATCCATTATGGATCAGATAACGGTGGGTTATCGCGTGGGGTCCGTCACGCGGACGGAGCGACGGCACGGTCGGGGGTGGGGGCCGGGGCGCAGCTGCCCGTCTGCCACGCTGGGGCCGTGGACGAGACGGGACACGTGCGCAGCTACAACGCGCGCCGGGGGCGGATGTCGGCGCTCACCCTCCAGCGGGTCGAGTCCCTGTTCCCGCGCCACCACATCCCCGACGGTCCGCTCGACCCGGCGGCCGCCTTCGGCCGCGTGGCGCCCGTGGTGCTCGAGATCGGCTGCGGGCACGGCGCCGCGGCCGTCGCGTACGCCGAGACCCATCCCGGCCACGACCTGCTCGCCGTCGACGTCTTCACCCCGGCGCTCGCCCGGATGCTGGCCGAGGCCGACCGTCGCGGGGTGCGCAACCTGTGGCTGCACCAGGGGGACGCCGTCGCACTGCTGCGCGACCGCGTCGCCCCGGGCTCGCTCGCCGCGGTGCACCTGTTCTTCCCCGACCCGTGGCCCAAGGCCAAGCACGCCAAGCGCCGGTTCCTCGCGCCCTACACGCTCGACCTCGTCGCCTCCCGGCTCGAGCCCGGCGGGCACCTGCTCGTGGCCACCGACCACGAGACGTATGCCGCGCACGCTCGGTCGGAGCTCGCTGCCCACCCGCGGTTCGTGGTGACCGAGGGGGAGCGGCCGGCCTGGCGGCCACGGGACGGGTTCGAGGCCAAGGGCCTGGCCGCCGGGCGACGCGTCTCCGAGTTCCGCGCCGACCTGGTCTGAGCCGATTCCCGCGCCTTCGGTCTGCGCACCTCGGGCTACCTGACCCCGGACCTGCACGCTGCGGTCGCGGGTCGGTGGCCCGGAGTCGGCGCGGGCGCTCATGGGCCGTCGGGGTAGCCGGAGCCGCCGTCGCGGTCGGCGCTCCTTCGTCGCGCCGCACGCTCCGGCTCCCTGCATCCGGCTTCCCCGTCGACGGCCTGCGCAAGCTTGGCCGTCCGTCGGGGTAGCCGGATTTGAACCGGCGGCCTTCCGCTCCCAAAGCGGACGCGCTACCAACCTGCGCCATACCCCGACGCTCGCCGGTGTCGATTTCATCCCAGCCGAGCGCGGCCATTAGGCTAACGCCTCGGATTCGCGACGCCGTCGCGGGCCCGCGCGGGTGTAGCTCAATGGTAGAGCCCCAGTCTTCCAAACTGGCTACGCGAGTTCGATTCTCGTCACCCGCTCCACCGCTCGCGCACTCAGGTGCGGGGTCGGCGCAGGGATGCCGACCCGGCCCGGCCCGCGCCGGCCGCCACGAGGACGGCCACCGCGGCACCGGCGTCGACGGCCAGCAGGGCGAGGAGCCCGGAGCCACCGGGGACCTCGAGCCGGGCCACCTGCCGCCCCTCACGGTGTGGGCCGTACCCGAAGGTCGAGGAGGTCAGCGTCACCGGCCGCCGGCAGCGGTCGAGCCAGCTCGCAGGGACCGGCTGGGCGAGCCCTCGGTCAGGACTCGATCGCCTTCTTCAGGTTGGCGAGCATCGTGTCGAGGTCGCGGTCGCCGTTCCAGCCGACGCGGTCCATGAGCTCCCCGACGAAGGGAGTGCCCCCGGCCCAGCCGAAGGACATGGTCAGCTTCGTCCCGCCGTCGTCGGGCTCGAAGGTCGAGGTCCAGACCCCGCCCGCGTTGGCGTGGTCGACGATGCGGTGGTCGGGCACGTACTCCTCCCGGACGAGCACCCACTCCATGTGGAAGAGCAGGAACATCCGGCCGATCATCCGGAAGGTGGACCCGACCCCCTCCGGCGTGGTGTTCACCTCCACCAGTGCCATGTGACGCCGCCACTCCTCGTCGAAGGCCCCGAAGAAGTGGTGCGGGTCCTCGACGTAGGCGAAGACCTTCGTGACCGGCGCATCGATGTGGATGCTCCGTGTGTGCAGCTCCTTGACCGTCCCCATGGGAACCCTCCCGTCTCCGCCCCACCCGGCCGCCGTGCGACCTCACGCGCCCGCAGCACCTCTGCGGGCTCCCTGCGACGAACGTAGGGGGGTGTCCGGGAGGCCGACAGGGCCGGAAGCCCCGGTGCGTGGCACGACGGCCCGCCACCTGGTCGGTGGCAGGCCGTCGTCGTCCCGGGGGTCAGTGCCCGGGCCGTCCCTCGCGGGAGCTGTGGCGGCTCAGAAGGCGCTGGTGCCGTTGGGCGTGCCCAGCCCGGTGGGGCCGTCCCAGCCGGTCTTGGCCGTGCACCACGAGGCGCACGTGCCGTTGCTGCCCGACGTCACGTCGAACAGGCCCGCGGAGTTGGCGTACGGGAGGGTGTTCGCGTAGCCGGCGGTGTTGCCCGACAGGGCGTAGACCGACGCGACGATCGGCGAGGACAGGCTGGTGCCGCCGTACTGCGCCCACCCGGAGGTGCTGGAGTTCGACGGCGCGTAGACAGCCAGGCCGGTGTTGGGGTCGGCCACGGCGGACACGTCGGCGATGGCACGACCGGAGCAGGACGTCATCGCGGACGTCTGGCCGCTCGGCGCCGCGTTCAGGGTGGTGCAGCCCGAACCCGCGCCGCTCCACGCGGACTCGGTCCAGCCGCGGGTGTTGGACGCGGCATACAGCGAGGTCCCGCCGACGGCCGTCACGTAGTGCGAGGAAGCAGGGAAGCTGCCGCCCTGGTAGCCGTTGTCACCGGTCGAGGCGGTCACTGCGATGCCGGGGTGGTTGTACGGGGCACCGTACGACGAGTCGGCGAGGTCGCCGCCGCCGTAGGAGTTCGAGATGGCCACGACGCCGGGCTGCTTGGCGGCGGTGTTCACCGCGGCGCCCAGGTTCGTGAGGCTCGACGAGGACGCCTGGACGAGGACGATCTTGCAGCTCGGGCACGCGGCCGAGACGGCGTCGAGGTCGAGCGCCTGCTCCTGTGCCCAGCCGTTGTCGTAGCGGGGCAGGTTCGTGCCACCGCTCTGGTTCATGATCTTCAGGCAGCCGTTGGCGGTGGTGCAGGCGGGGAGCCCCCACTGCGAGCGGTAGACGGCGAGGTCCTGCTCGGCCTTCGAGTAGCCGTACGCATCCACGATGGCGACCGTGCGACCGGCGGCAGACAGCCCAGCGAGCTTGTACGCGCTCTGGATGTCCGTGGGGGTCTTGCCCGAGATCGCGGCCGGGGTCACCGTGCGGCCCGAGGGGCTGACCGCGGTGCCGTGGTGGTCGACCAGCTTGAGGGCGTCGCACGCCGCGACGGTGGGGGACGTCGGTGCACTGCACACGCGCGCCGCGTGGGCGCGGGGCGAGGCGGCCGAGGCGGACGTGGACGCGGTGGCGACCAGGCCCGTGGTCGCAGTGGCGGCGAGCGCCACGGCGAGGAGCTGCTTGCGCATGGGTCATCTCCTGCATGGGGGGCAGGGGCGACGGCTGTCGCCCTCGGGCGAATCTGTGACGAATTCCCCTGCGGCACAAGATTTCTCGACAAGTCCGGAAGGTCCTGTCGGAACTTGGCCAGTCCTTGTGACAGAAATGGAGAAGGTTCATGACGGATGTCATGGGACCGCGATCGAGCTGTGGTGCAAGCGGGACAGTGCACGGCGCAGGCGTGGCCCCCCACGCCCCGGCGCCCGTCCCCGGCCGCACGCGACCGCGCCGCGCAGGAGGGCTCCTGCGCGGCACGGTCGAGACGCGGTGCGGTGTCAGGCGCCCTTGCCACCGCCGGCGCGGAACTCCTGCCATGCGTCGCTCATGCGGTCGGCCTGGCCCGGGGTGAACATGTCCATGCAGGAGTCCTGCGTGTAGTCCATGAAGTTGTGGATCGGGTCCAGCCCGGGCGCCGGGCACGTGTCGGCGCCGATGGGGCAGTTGAACTGCGGCGCCGCCTCGGGTGCGGTGTCCGCCACCCAGTCGCCGCTCGCGGCACACCCGTGGGCGAACGTGTGCTCCAGCATCAGCCAGTGCCCGACCTCGTGCGTCAGGGTGTCGCCCTCACCGTACTTCCAGGGCTTGGTCGGGTCGTCGGGGTTGCGGCCGCCGGGCATCGACTCGTCGAGCATGACGACGCCGTCGATGTAGTCGCGCCCGTTGTTGTAGCCCTTGGGGAAGTAGGCCCAGCCGAGCAGGCCCCCGCCGATGTTGCCGGCATACACGTTGAGGGTCCGGGCGTCGCCCTCGTGGAGCGCGGACTTCATCTCCTTCTCCACGCCGCTCTTGCCCGGCACCACCGTGTACCAGGCGGGGTTGACCGACCAGGTGACCTCGGTCAGGGCGAAGCGGAACGGGGTGTCGGCGGCGTCGGCAGCCGTGGCGCCGGAGTAGGAGTCGTTGAGCACCTTCATCTGGGCGGTGATCAGCGTCTGCCAGCGAGCCTTCTCCGCCGGGGTGTTCTCGTGGTCGGAGACCATGTGGAACACGACGGGGACGGTCACGGAGCCGGCCGGGGGGGTGGGGAGGTCGGTGAGCGTGCCGCACGCGTTGGCCTCGTTCCTCGGGTAGAGCTCGGGCTCGGCGCCCCTGCCACCGGGACGGACCCGTGCGGCGGAGGCGGCGTCGCCGGAGCCGGGCTCGGCGCAGGCGGCGACGGCGGGGGAGGGCGCGGAGGCGCCCACGGGCGTGGCGCTGCCGGTGCCGAGGAGCGCCAGGGCCGCGGAGGCGGCCAGCGCGCCGAGGCGCAGAGGTGTGCGGACAGGCATGGGTGGTCCCTTCGGTTCCGGTCCCCGTGCGGGGGGCTCCCGGCGGACGCTACCCCGCGGTCCGAGGGGGCGGAACCCCCAGATCCTGCGCCTTCGTGCAGGTCAGAGGCCGTACTCCTCGAGCAGCCGGAGCCAGATCTCGCTCATCGTGGGGTAGGACGGGACCGCGTGCCACAGGGTGTCGAGGGGCACCTCGCCGACGATGGCGACGGTCGCCGCGTGCACCAGCTCTGCGACGTCCTGCCCGACGAAGGTGGCGCCGACGACGACCCTTCGGTCCTCGTCGACGAGCAGTCGTGCGCTGCCCTGGTAGCCCTCGGCCTGCAGCCCCGAGCCGGCGGCGCTGTCCATCGGCACGTCGACCACCCGGACCGGCAGGCCGCGGTCGCGCGCCTCCGCTTCGGTCAGTCCGGCTGCTGCCACCTCCGGGTCGGTGAAGACGACCTGCGGGGACCCGAGCGACGTGGCGTACGGCGTCATGCCCGGCTCGTCGTCGGGACGACCGGCCGCGCGCGCCGCGATGAGGTCGCCGACGGCCCGCCCCTGGTACTTGCCCATGTGGGTGAGCAGGGCGATGCCCGTGACGTCGCCGGCGGCGTACAGCCAGGGGGCGCCCTCGGGTCCCACGACCTCCATGCGGTCGGTGACCTGGACGTAGCCCGGCTTCGAGGTGACCGCGCCGACGTCCTCGAGGCCGAGGCCCTCGGTGGCAGGCCGTCGGCCGACCGCCACGAGCAGCTCGTCCGCGACGACTGTCGACCCGTCGGACAGTGTCACCGTGACCTCGCCGGAACCACCCGGGCGGTCCACCGACTCGGCCTTCGTCGACAGGCGCACGTCGACTCCGTCGGCCTCGAGCGCCGCACGCACGGCCTCGCCGGCGAACGGCTCGTGCCGTCCGAGCAGGCCGTCCGCCTGCTCGATGACGGTCACCGTCGAGCCCAGCGCGGCATACACCTGCGCGAGCTCGGCGGCCACGACGCCGCCGCCGAGGACGGCGAGGCGACCGGGCACGGTGCGGGAGGTGGTGGCCTCGCGGTTCGTCCAGGGGTTGGCGGCGCGCAGGCCCGGCAGGTCCGGGACGAGCGGCGCGCTGCCGGTGGCGAGGACGACGGCCTGGCGGGCCCGCAGGGTCCGGTCGCCGACCTCGACCGTGCGCACGCCCGTGAGCCGCGCCTCGCCGCGCACCAGGTCGATGCCCGCGTGGTCGAGCCAGTCGGCCTGGCCGGAGTCGTCGAGGCGGTCGCTCGTGCCGACGCGGTTGACCCAGGCGTCCCGGCGGGCGAGGACGCCGTCGCGGTCGACGCGCGCGCCCTCCGACCCCTGGACGCGCTGGGAGGCGCGGGTGGCGTGGATGGGCCGCAGCAGCGCCTTGCTCGGGGAGCAGGCGTAGAAGCTGCACTCCCCGCCGACGAGGTGCTTCTCCACGATGGCGACCGTGAGGCCCCCCTTGCGCGCGCGGTCGGCGGCGTTCTCGCCGACCGGTCCCGCGCCGATGACGATGACGTCGTACTCGTCGGTCATGACAGGAGTGCTCCGTTCTGGCCGGGCTCGCGGCCGTGCATGGTGTCGCCGAGGTAGGACCGTCCCCCGTCGCGGTCCAACGAGCGCTCGACCCGGTCGAGGACGCGCGTCCCGGGCCAGACGTGCAGGAGGAGGAGGGCCAGGCTGAGCACGACGCCGATGACGACGGTCGTGCCGGTGCGCGGCGTCACCCCGAAGGCGAGGGCGATGCCGACGACCGCGACCGACTCGCAGAGGGCGAGCCGCACGAAGCTCGACTGCTGGAACGCCATTCTCCCGGCGACCGCCGCGTCGGCGGCCGGGGTGGCCGGCGCGACCGCGGGCACCCGGTAGCCGACGACGGTGCACAGGACGTGCGCGACGACCGCCAGGGCGCCGAGCAGCCACGGCACCCACGTGGGCGGGTAGCCGTGCAGGCCGAGCACGACACCACCGAGCAGGACGGCGAGGACGACGAGGCCGCCCATCACGGCGCCGACGGTCGTCTGCAGCGCCCGCAGCGGTGTGCCGGGCGTCGTGGCGGGGATCGTCATGACCGCCACCCTAGGAGGGGACCGGGGGCCACGCTCGGCAGCGACCCGTCGCGGCGCCCGGAGTAGGGCGCCGACGGCGGGTTCGGCTCTGCGCCCGGGGACGGCTAGCATGAGCGGTGGCCCGGTCGACCGTGCGCGCACCCGCCGCGAACCCCGGGTCCTTCCCTTTGCCCCACGAGCATGGAGTACCGCGCAGTGAAGAGTGCCGTCGAGACCCTCAACCCGACCCGGGTCAAGCTGACCGTCGAGGTCCCGTTCGAGGAGCTCAAGCCGAGCCTCGACGCGGCGTACGCGACGATCGGCAGCCAGATCCAGGTCCCCGGCTTCCGCAAGGGCAAGGTCCCCAGCCGCATCATCGACCAGCGCGTCGGACGCGGCGCCGTCCTGCAGGAGGCCGTCAACGAGGCCCTCCCGCAGTTCTACGGCCAGGCCGTCGAGGAGAACAACGTCCGCCCGATCGGGCAGCCCGAGGTCGACGTGACCGAGGTCCCGGCCGAGGAGGGCCAGGAGCTCAAGTTCACCGTCGAGGTCGACGTCCGCCCCGAGGTCACCCTCCCCGATGACTTCAGCACCATCACCGTCGAGGTCGACGAGGCCAAGGCGTCCGACGAGGACGTCGAGGAGCGGCTCGTCGCGCTGCAGGAGCGGTTCGGCACCCTCAAGGGCGTCGAGCGCGCCGTCGAGGACGGCGACTTCGTCTCGATCGACCTGCGCGCCGTGATCGGCGACGACGAGATCGACTCGGTCACCGGCATCTCCTACGAGGTCGGCAGCAAGAACATGCTCGACGGCCTCGACGAGGCGCTGGTCGGCATGGAGGCCGGCGAGACCAAGAACTTCACCGCGCCGCTGGCCGGTGGCGACCGCGAGGGCGAGGACGCCGAGGTCACGGTGACCGTGCAGTCGGTCAAGGTCCGCGAGCTCCCCGCGCTCGACGACGACTTCGCCCAGCTCGCCTCCGAGTTCGACACCCTGCGCGAGCTGCGCGAGGACGTCACCAAGCAGGCCGAGCGCGCCAAGAAGTTCGAGCAGGGCGTCCAGGCCCGGGACAAGGTGCTCGAGCACCTGCTCGACACCCTCGACATCCCGGTGCCCGACGGCATCGTCGAGGCCGAGGTGCACGCGCACCTCGAGGGCGAGAGCCGGCTCGAGGACGACGAGCACCGTGCCGAGGTCGACGCCAGCACCCGGAAGGCGCTCAAGGCCCAGTTCCTGCTCGACGCCATCGCCGAGCGCGAGGAGGTCAGCGTCGAGCAGCCTGAGCTCATCGAGTACCTCGTGATGTCCGCGCAGCAGTACGGCATGGACCCGAACCAGTTCGCCCAGGCGATCGACCAGCAGGGCCAGGTCCCGGCCATGGTCGCCGAGGTCGCCCGCCGCAAGGCGCTCGCCGCCGTGCTGGAGAAGGCCAAGGTCGTCGACACCACCGGTGCCGAGATCGACCTCAACGAGGTCACCGCCACCGACGTGGCGTCGCACCTCGTCGAGGACGCCGACGACGACCACGAGGGCTACGACCACGCCTGACCCGGCCGGCCGCCCCTGACCGGGGCGCCAACCGCACGCAAACGTATGCCGTGCACCCGACGCGGGTGCACGGCATACGTCATTCGTGTGATGGCTGCCCCGGCCTGCCCACAGGACCATGAGCCATGGACCAAGCGGCCTTTCACAAGCTGCGTCTGGCAGTGCAGGAGAACGCCCACCCGGCGGAGTCCCAGCACGCCCGGGCACTCAAGCGCACCGTCGAGACGGCACTGGAGGACAGCGGCCTCTTCGCCGAGGTCGAGCTCGGCCGGACCGACGACGTCGACCGGCTCGTCATCGGGGTCTGCCGGTGTGCCGAGGACGTGCTGCCCTGGGAAGCGGGGATGGGCATGGAGCGCGTCTGGGCGACCGCGGTCGTCGACGCCCGGTGGGAGGCGCACACGGTCGTGTGCACCGACAGCATCATGGAGTTCGAGGGCGCCTTCACCGTCGACGACCGCGGCAGCTACGTGACGCTGCAGCTCGTCGCCGAGCCGCCGCTGGCGGCGACCCCTGAGCAGTCGGGTGCCATGGGGAACGGTGTCGTCAACGGCGCAGGCGCGACCGGGACCCGGACCTAGGGCGCCGACAGGCCGTCGAGGAGCCGGGGAGCCCTCGAGGAGCCGGGGGGCCGCCGGGACGCGTCCGGCGGGGGAGCGGTCGTCGTGCCCACGCGAAGGGTGGTGGGGTGGACGGCCGCTTCCGGCTGCCGGTCGTCGAGCAGGGCGCGCACCATGGCGCCGAGCCGGCGGCCCTTGGCCTCACCCTGCTGGTCGACCGTGGTGAGCACGCCGTCGAACCACGGGAGGTCCACGCCGTCGAAGCCGGTGACGCTGAGGTCCTGGGGCACGCGCAGGCCGAGGTCCCCGGCGGCGCGGACCACCCCGAGGGCGAGCAGGTCGGACTGCGCCACGACGGCCGTGGGGCGCTGGCCCTCCGGCAGCGCGAGCAGCGGGCGGACGGCCAGTGCCGCCTGCTCCACGTCCGGCAGGGCCGTCTGCACCAGGGGCATGTCCGGCCCGAAGACGTCGGCGAAGCCCAGTGCGCGGTCCCGGGTGTCGACGAACACCGCGTGGTCCACGTCCGCGAGCGTCGTCGGGCCCGTGACGGCATCGGGCCCGAGCGGCATCAGGAGGTGGGCGACCCGTCGGTGCCCGAGGTCGCGCACGAGCCGGGCGACCTCGGCCCCCGCGCCACGGTTGTCCAGCGAGAGGTTGACCACCCGCGGGTCGGCGGGGGCGCCGTCGCCGATCATCGGGATGCCGCGGGCGGCCAGGTGGTCCACGGCGGGGTTGGTGTCCGGCCCGCACAGGGAGAACACGACGGCGTCGAGCGCCGCCGAGCCGAGGTGGGCGATGGCGCGGTCGGGGTCGCCGGCGGGCTGGGCGATGAGCAGCATCCCCGCGGGCACCTCGTCGAGCACCTGGGAGAGGCCGTCGAGCACCGACACGGCGAACGGGTCCCGGAAGGCGTGCCCGAGCCTGCCCTCCACGACCACGCCGACGACACCGGAGCGCCCCTGCCGCAGCGACGAGGCGAGCGGGTCCGGGCCGGCGTACCCGAGCTCGGCCGCGGCCGCCAGCACGCGCTCGACCGTCTCCGGGGCCACCGGTCCCTTGCCGCTGAAGGCGAGCGACGCGGTGGAGGTGCTCACCCCGGCGGCGTCGGCGACGGCGCGCAGGGTGATGCGAGGTTGACGGGGAACGGCCATGCGAGACAGACTATCGAATCGATTCGATCGAAACGATTCGACTCAGTCTCCCCCAGCCCGCCCCGACCTCCCGAGAAGCTTCCGTGACCCAGACCCTCGCCCCCGACCTGACGCGGGTGCGCACCGCCCGCAACGCCGTCTTCGTCGTCTTCGCCCTCGCCGGCGTCGTGTTCTCCTCCTTCGCCTCCCGCATCGCCGACAGCAAGGCCCAGCTGGGTCTGAGCGCCGGACAGCTCGGCCTCACGCTGTTCGCGGCGTCCTGCGGCTCGGTGCTGGCGCTGCCGTTTGCCGGCCGGGTGGCCGACCGCATCGGCGCGTCCCGCGCCGTCGTCACGGGCATGGTGGTCGCCGCGGTCGGCCTCGTGTCGGTGGGGCTCGCCGTCGACGTCGCCCGCTCGCGCCCGCTCATGGCGGCGGGCCTGTTCCTGCTGGGCATGGGCGTGGGTCTCTGGGACGTCGCGATGAACCTCGAGGGCGCCGCCGTCGAGCGGCTGCTGGGGCGCAACGTCATGCCGCACTTCCACGCCGCCTTCTCGGGTGGCACCGTCGTGGCGGCGCTCGTCGGCTCCCTCATGTCCTGGGCCGGCGTGTCGCTGGTCCCGCACTTCCTCGGCGCCCTGGCCGTCTCCGCGGTCCTCGGCTGGTGGGGCGTGCGCGCCTTCCTGCCGCGCGCCGCCGAGGAGCACACCAGCGGGGCGGGCGAGCCGTCGGCCGCTGGGCCCGCACCGGCCACGCCGCGCTCGGCCTGGCTCGAGCCCCGCACGCTGATGGTCGGCATGGTGGTGCTCGCCGCCGCCTTCACCGAGGGCACGGCCAACGACTGGATCGCGGTCGGCTTCGTCGAGGGCCACGGCCTGCCGGCCTGGGCGGGGGTGCTCGCCTTCGCCGTCTTCCTCAGCTTCATGACGCTGGGCCGGATCCTCGGCACCGGCATGCTCGACCGGTACGGCCGCGTCCCCGTCCTGCGGGCCACCTTCGCCCTGGCGGCCGTCGGTTCGCTGATGGTGATCTTCGGCAACCCGGTGCTCGCCTACCTCGGGACCGCAGTCTGGGGCGTGGGCGCGTCGCTCGGCTTCCCCGTGGGGATGAGCGCCTCGGCCGACGACCCCGCCCGCGCGGGCGCCCGCATGTCCGTCGTCGCGACGATCGGGTACACCGCCTTCATCGGTGGACCGCCGCTCCTGGGCTTCCTGGGCGACCACTTCACCGTCCTCAAGGCGCTGCTGGTGGTCACGGCGATGGTCTTCCTCGCGATGCTCGTCATCCCCGCCACGCGGGAGAGCGGCACGCTGACCCCGGGGGCCCCGGAACCCGCCGGGACCGAGTAGCTCCGCGGGTCGGCGCCGTGCGCCCGACGTGGGCCGCGGCCGCCGCGGGAGCGCGGGCCCGGACGAGCGCCACGGGCGCCTTGAGCGCTCTGCGCTCAGGGCGAACACGCGGGTATTCGGGGACTGTGCGGCAGGGGGCCACGTTAGGGTCATCGACAGGTTCAACACCGGCGAGTGATGGAGACCAGCGTGACCAGGAGTGAGATCGTCGCTCAGGACGAGCGGCCGCAGGGTGGTCTGGACGACCACATCTACAACCGTCTGCTCAAGGAGCGGATCATCTTCCTCGGCTCGGACGTGCGCGACGACAACGCGAACGCGATCTGTGCCCAGCTGCTGCTCCTGGCAGCCGAGGACCCCGGCAAGGACATCTGGCTCTACATCAACAGCCCCGGCGGCTCGATCTCCGCGGGCATGGCGATCTACGACACGATGAAGTGGATCCCGAACGACGTCGCGACGGTCGCGATGGGCATGGCGGCCTCGATGGGCCAGTTCCTGCTCTCCGCGGGCACCAAGGGCAAGCGGTACGCCACGCCGCACGCCCGCGTGATGATGCACCAGCCGTCGGGTGGCATCGGCGGCACCGCCTCGGACATCAAGATCCAGGCCGAGCAGATGCTCTTCGTGAAGAAGCAGATGGCAGAGCTCATCGCCGAGCACACCGGGCAGCCGCTCGAGCAGATCGAGAAGGACTCCGACCGCGACCGCTGGTTCAGCGCCGAGGAGGCCAAGGAGTACGGCTTCGTCGACCACGTGTTCAGCAGCGCCTCGCAGGCCGGTGGCCGCCGTGGCAGCGACGACGACAACCCCGTCACCGGGGACAAGTGAGGAACGACGTGAACGCGAACATCAACCCCCGCATGCACGGTGCCGCCTCGGGCGGCCTGCACGTCCCGGGTCCGTCCAGCCGCTACATCCTGCCGCAGTTCGAGGAGCGCACCTCCTACGGCATGAAGCGGCTCGACCCCTACACCAAGCTCTTCGAGGACCGCATCATCTTCCTCGGCGTGCAGGTCGACGACGCGTCCGCGGACGACGTCATCGCCCAGCTGATCGTGCTGGAGTCGCAGGACCCCGACCGTGACATCCTCATGTACATCAACAGCCCCGGCGGCTCGTTCACGGCCATGACCGCGATCTACGACACCATGCAGTACATCCGCCCCGACGTGCAGACGTTCGTCGTGGGCCAGGCCGCCTCGGCTGCCGCGGTGCTTCTGTCGGCCGGTGCCAAGGGCAAGCGGTTCGCCCTCCCGAACAGCCGGATCCTCATCCACCAGCCCGCGCTCGCCGGTGGCGACTACGGCCAGGCCTCCGACATCGAGATCCAGGCCAACGAGGTGCTGCGCATGCGCACCTGGCTCGAGGAGACCTGGGCCCAGCACTCGGGCCGCACCGTGGAGCAGGTCCGCAACGACATCGAGCGCGACAAGATCCTCTCCGCCGAGGAGGCCAAGGAGTACGGCCTCATCGACGAGGTGCTGGCCTCCCGCAAGGCCTCCTTCGAGGACTGACCCGCACCACCGCGTATGCCGCCCGCTCACCTCGAG
>NZ_JBHUYG010000077.1:0-21632 GCF_042668795.1 Pedococcus sp. NPDC057267
CGCGGGGGGGGTGGGGGTGCCCTGGGTCGCCACCCAGGGCCACGCCCCCCCCCCGCCCCCCCGCGGGCCCGCGGGGGGGTGGGGCCCCGGGGCGGGGGCGCCCCCCCCGCCGCCCCCCCGCTCTAGGCCTCCTCCGGCAGGGCCATGAGCAGCACGGGCCGGTGGGTGTCGGGCAGCCACGACGGGCGCGCCTCGCCGACCACGCGCCACCCCGAGCGCTCGTAGAGCCGTACTGCGCGCTCGGTCTCCTGCACGACGTCGAGCACAGGCACCCGACCGCCGGCTCGGATGAAGGCGACGGAAGCCTCCAGCAGCGCCCGGCCCACGCCGAGCCCCGAGACCTCGTGGTCGACGAAGAGCACCGACACGGCGGCCAGGTCCTCCACCGGCCGTCCCGTCCCGGCGACCCAGCCGTCGACCTCGGGACCGTCACCGCCCACCTCGGTCACCGAGACGTGCCCCACCGGCACGTCGGCGCCGCGGAGGGTGGCCACCCACGCGCCGAGCTCGCCCTGGCGCTGTAGGAACGACTCGACCGGCCAGGGCAGCGGCCACCGCTGCGGGTAGCCCGTGTGCGGCTGCTGGGCCGCGAGCACGCGGGCGAGGGCGGGGAGGTCTTCGGGGGTGCGCGCGCGGATGCGCACGGAGCCGGGCTGCGGCACGTCGGGGAGGGGCACGGGGTCCAGCCTAGGAGGGCGGTCGTAGCATTCCCGCCGTGACCACGCAGCCCACGATCGGTGTCCTGGCCGTCCAGGGCGACGTCCGCGAGCACCTGCGCGCCCTCGAGGACGCCGGTGCCCGTGCCGTCCCCGTCCGGCGCACCGTCGAGCTCGAGGCGGTGGACGGCCTCGTGCTGCCCGGCGGCGAGTCCACGACGATGGACAAGCTCGTCCGCGCGTTCGACCTGTACGACCCGCTGCGCGCCCGCATCGCCGGCGGTATGCCGGCATACGGCTCCTGCGCGGGGATGATCATGCTCGCCGACCGCATCGCCGACGCCCGCCCCGACCAGCAGACCCTGGGGGGCATCGACATGACGGTGCGGCGCAACGCCTTCGGCCGCCAGGTCGACTCCTTCGAGGAGGACCTGCACATCCACGCGATCGGCGGTGCCCCCATGCGGGCGGTCTTCATCCGCGCTCCCTGGGTGGAGCAGGTCGGCGACGCCGTGGACGTGCTGGCCCACGTCGAGGAGGGTCCCGCCGCAGGTAGGATCGTCGCCGTTCGTCAGGGGGCCCTGCTGGCCACCTCCTTCCACCCGGAAGTGACCGGTGACCACCGGTTCCACCAGTTGTTCGTCGAGATCGTGAGAGGCAACGCATGAGCGGCCACAGCAAATGGGCCACCACGAAGCACAAGAAGGCTGCCATCGACGCCAAGCGCGGCAAGCTCTTCGCCAAGCTCATCAAGAACATCGAGGTCGCCGCGCGCCAGGGTGGTGACCCCGCGGGCAACCCGACGCTCTACGACGCCATCCAGAAGGCGAAGAAGTCCTCGGTCCCGAACAACAACATCGACAACGCGGTCAAGCGCGGCAGCGGCGCGACCGCCGGCGGCGCCGACTGGGAGAACATCACGTACGAGGGCTACGCCCCCGGCGGCGTGGCGGTGCTCATCGAGTGCCTCACCGACAACCGCAACCGTGCGGCCGCCGAGGTCCGGACCGCCCTGACCCGCAACGGCGGCCAGCTCGCCGACCCGGGCTCGGTCGCCTACGTCTTCGACCGCAAGGGCGTCGTCATCGTCCCCAAGACCGAGGGCCAGGGCGAGGACGACATCCTCGAGATCGTCCTGGACGCCGGCGCCGACGAGGTCAACGACAACGGCGACACCTGGGAGATCGTGAGCGAGGCGACCGACGTCGTCGCCGTGCGCACCGCGCTGCAGGAGGCGGGCGTGGAGTACGACTCCGCCGAGGCCTCGTGGGTCCCGAACCTGCAGGTGCCGCTCGACCTCGAGGGTGCCCGGAAGATGATCCGCGTCATCGAGGCGCTGGAGGACTCCGACGACGTGCAGGACGTCTTCGCCAACGGCGACATCCCGGACGACGTCCTGGCCCAGCTCGAGGACGAGGACTAGGACCCCGGACACCGGCGCCCGCCCCTCGCGTGTCACTGCGGGGGAGCGGGCGCCGTCGTGTGTAGCGTTCGACCGAACACCTGTTCGGACGGAAGGGACTGACGTGCGCGTGCTCGGTGTCGACCCCGGGCTCACCCGGTGCGGCCTCGGCGTCGTCGACGGGAGCCGCGGCGGACGCCTGTCCATGGTCGCCGTGGGCGTCGTGCGCACGCCGGGGGGCAGCGACACGGGGGAGCGGCTCGTCTACCTGCAGGACCAGCTCGACGCCTGGCTCGACCGGTTCGAGCCGGACGCCATCGCGCTCGAGCGCGTCTTCGCCGCCGACCACGTCCCGACCGTCATGACCACCGCCCAGGCGTCCGGCCTGGTGCTCCTGGCGGCGGCACGCCGAGGCCTGCCGCTCGTCACCCACACCCCCAGCGAGGTCAAGGCCGCCGTCACCGGCCAGGGCCGCGCCGACAAGGCACAGGTCACCACCATGGTCACGCGGATCCTCGCCCTCGAGGTCGCCCCCAAGCCGGCGGACGCCGCCGACGCCCTCGCCCTGGCGATCTGCCACCACTGGCGCGGCGCCGGGGACCGCCGGCTCGCCCTCGCCGCTGCGTCCGAGCGCGCCCGCCTCAAGGCGGTGTCGTCGTGATCGCCTCCGTCCGCGGGCCGGTGCTGCACGCCGGGCTCGACCGCGTCGTCGTCGAGGTCGGCGGGGTGGGGATGCTGCTGCACACCACTCCGGCCACGGCCGCCTCCGTCCACCGGGGGCAGGAGGCCACGCTCGCCACCACCCTCGTGGTGCGCGAGGACAGCCTCACGCTGTACGGCTTCGCGACCGACGACGAGCGCGACGTCTTCGAGCAGGTGCAGACCGTGTCCGGCGTCGGGCCCCGGCTGGCCCTGGCGATGCTGTCCGTCATGCCCCCCGACCGCCTGCGCGCCGCCATCGCCGGCGGCGACGTCGCCGCGCTCACCAAGGTCCCCGGCATCGGCAAGAAGGGCGCCGAGCGCATGGTGCTGGAGCTGCGCGACAAGATCGGCCTCCCGTCGGCGACCGCGGCCGCGGCCAGCGGACCCGTCGCCCCGGCCGTGGCGCCGTGGCGCGAGCAGGTCACCGAGGCCCTGACCGGGCTGGGCTGGACCGCAAGGCAGGCCGAGGACGCGGTCGCCCGGGTCGCTGATGGTGCCGAGGGCACGGCGCCCGGCGCCACTCCCGACGTCTCGGCGATGCTCCGCGCCGCGCTGCGCGAGCTGGGCCGGTGAGCGCGGTGGCCGACGGCTTCTCCTCCGAGATGTACGAGGACCGGTCGGTCGACGCGACCGCCCGCGTCGTCGACCCCGGCAGCGACGCCGACGAGCGCACCGTCGAGAACGCCCTGCGTCCCCGCCGGCTGAGCGAGTTCTCCGGGCAGTCGCGCGTGCGCGACCAGCTCTCGCTCGTGCTGGAGGCGGCGCGTCGCCGGGGGAGCGCGCCCGACCACGTCCTGCTCTCCGGGCCGCCGGGGCTCGGCAAGACGACCCTCGCCATGCTCATCGGCACCGAGCTCGAGCGGCCGATCCGCATCACCAGCGGGCCGGCGATCCAGCACGCCGGCGACCTCGCCGCCGTGCTGTCCTCCCTGTCCGAGGGTGAGGTGCTCTTCCTCGACGAGATCCACCGCATGTCCCGCTCGGCCGAGGAGATGCTCTACCTGGCCATGGAGGACTTCCGGGTCGACGTCGTGGTGGGGAAGGGCCCGGGGGCGACGGCCATCCCGCTCGAGCTGCCGCCGTTCACCGTCGTGGGGGCGACGACCCGCGCGGGCCTGCTGCCGGCCCCGCTGCGCGACCGCTTCGGCTTCACCGGCCACCTCGACTTCTACGCGACCGAGGACCTGGTGAGGATCCTGCACCGCTCGGCCCGCCTGCTCGACGTGAGCGCGGACGAGGCCGGCATCCTCGAGATCTCCCGGCGCTCCCGCGGCACGCCCCGCATCGCCAACCGGCTGCTGCGCCGAGTGCGCGACTGGGCCCAGGTGCACGGGCGGGACGTGGTCGACGAGGTAGCCGCACACGCGGCCCTGGCGCTGTTCGACGTCGACGACCGCGGCCTCGACCGGCTCGACCGGGCCGTGCTCGACGCCCTGTGCCGGCGCTTCGCCGGAGGTCCCGTGGGCCTGTCCACCCTGGCCGTGGCCGTGGGGGAGGAGGCTGACACGGTCGAGACCGTCGCCGAGCCCTTCCTCGTGCGCGAGGGGCTCGTGACGCGTACGCCCCGGGGCCGGGCCGCGACGGCGCTGGCCTGGGCGCACCTCGGCCTCACACCCCCCGCGGGAGCCGACGTGCAGGTGCCGTTGCCGCTCGAGGGCGAGGGCCGGTTCGGCGGCTGAAGCCGCCGTGGAGGTGCTTCCGGCACACCCCACGGGTAGGTCACGATTGGAACGCGACCCCCGCGGGCCACGTTGGTCGGTATGCCCGGTGTCACCTACACTCGGGCGGTCGCCCAGCCCGGCGCGTCCAAGCACCCTGCCCGAAGGACCTCTCCATGTCGAACGGCGGCTCGTCCGCGTCCAGCCTGCTCATCTTCCTCCTGCCGGTCGCGCTGATCGTCTTCATGGTGTTCAGCCAGCGGCGCCGCCAGCGGGAGACGCAGAACCTGCAGGCGGGGCTGTCCGTGGGCGACGAGGTCTCCACGACGTCCGGCCTGTTCGGCCGCATCACTGCGCTCGACGACACCGTCGTCACCCTCGAGGTCAGCCCGGGGGTCACCGTCCGCTTCGACCGGCGTGCGATCGGCACCAGGACGACCGCGCCCCCCACGGACGGCACCCCGTCCGCCGGGGGCACCTCGCCCACCGACGCGCCCAGCACCACCGACTAGGGGTAACCAGCCCGTGGCACTCAACCCGTACACCCGCAAGCCCCTGAAGGTCCTGGCCTGGCTGGCCGCGATCGCGGTGGGCCTCGGCGCGCTGCTGTTCAGCGCGAACACCTGGGGCACCGCCAGCTGGACGCCCAAGCTGGGACTGGACCTCGAGGGCGGCACCGAGATGGTGCTCCAGCCCAAGCTGGTCGGCAACCAGACGGTCTCCAGCGAGCAGCTCGACCAGGCCCGCGGGATCATCGTCCAGCGCATCGACTCCAACGGCGTCTCCGGCGCCGAGGTGACCACGCGCGGCAACGACATCGTCGTGTCCATGCCGGGTGAGCCCTCGCGGCAGGACGAGGACGCGATCCGCCGGTCCTCGCAGATGCAGTTCCGCGGCGTGCTGGTCTCCGGACCGGGCACCAACCAGCCGGCACCGACGGGCACCGGTACCGGCACCGCGACGGGCTCGCCGACCGGTACCGCCACCGGCACGGCCACCGCACCCGTCCCGACGGCGTCCGGCGCGGCCACCACGACGGCCAAGAGCGCCCTGCCCGGCTCGTTCCTGCAGGCCACCACCCCGCCACCCACGCCGTCGGCGACCACCGGCGCGGCGACCGCCACGACGGGGGCCGCGACCCCGACCGGCACCGCGACCACCGGCGCCACCCCGACGAACCCCAACGACCTGGCGTGGGTCACCCCCGAGCTGCAGCAGCAGTTCCAGGCGCTCGACTGCTCCAAGCCGGGCGTGCTCGACAACATCGTCAACGACCCGAAGAAGCCGCTGGTCACCTGCAGCGACGACGGCGTCGAGAAGTTCATCCTCGGCCCGGTCATCGTCGACGGGAACCAGATCGACAAGGCCGCCGCCGGCTACCGCCCGCTGTCCAACGGCCAGCCGTCGAGCACGGTCGAGATCCAGCTGTCGTTCAAGTCGGCCGGCGCCAAGGCCTACGGCGAGGCGAGCAAGCGCATGGTCGGCCTGGAGTCGCCGCGCAACCGCATGGCGGCCGTCCTCGACAACCGCTCGATCGTCGCCCCCTCCTTCAACGAGGCGATCCTCAACGGCCAGGCGAGCATCACCGGCAACTTCACCATCGAGAGCGCCCGTGCCCTGGCGAACCAGCTGAAGTTCGGCGCGCTGCCGATCTCGTTCACGCTGCAGACGCGTGAGCAGATCAGCCCGACCCTGGGCTCCGAGCAGCTCACCATGGGCCTGCTCGCCGGTCTCGTCGGCCTGCTCCTCGTCGCGGTCTACTCGCTGTTCCAGTACCGCGCGCTCGGCCTCGTCACCGTCGCGAGCATCGCGATCGCGGGGCTGCTGACCTACCTGCTCATCACGATCCTCGGCTGGTCGCAGAACTACCGGCTCGACATGGCCGGCGTGACCGGCCTGGTGGTGGCGATCGGCGTGACGGCCGACTCCTTCATCGTCTACTTCGAGCGGGTCCGTGACGAGGTCCGCGAGGGCCGGCCGCTGCGTGCGGCGGTCGAGACCGGGTGGCGGCGTGCCCGCCGGACCATCCTGGTCGCCGACGGCGTCAACTTCCTCGCGGCCGTGGTGCTGTACTTCCTGGCCTCCTCCGGGGTGCGCGGCTTCGCCTTCACCCTCGGCCTCACCACGCTGCTCGACGTCCTCGTCGTCTTCCTGTTCACCCACCCGGTGGTGGGGATCCTCGCCGAGACGAAGTTCTTCGGCGGCGGCCACAAGTGGTCCGGCCTCAGCCCCGAGCGCCTCGGTGCCAAGGTGACGCCGCGCTACGTGGGGCGGGGGCGGTTCGCCGCACCCGCCGCCACCGCGACCCAGGGGAGCGCCCGATGATCAACTTCGCCCGGTTCGGCAACGACCTCTACACCGGCAAGCGGTCGGTCCGGTTCATCGAGAACCGTCGCCGCTGGTACCTCGCCTCCGGCGTGGTCATGGTCATCGCGCTCGTCGGCCTGCTCGTCTTCCGGCTCAACCTGGGCCTGGAGTTCACCGGCGGCTCGGAGTTCCGGGTGGCTGCTTCGCCGGCCGGCATCTCCAACTACGAGACCCGGGCCAAGGACGCCGTCCGGTCCGTGAACTCGGCCCAGGACGCCAACGTCACCAAGCTCGGCAGCAGCACCGTCCGGGTGCAGACCGAGCAGCTGAACGACACCCAGTCGGCCAACGTCCGTGACGCCCTGGCCAAGGAGTTCAGCGTCCCCACCGACAAGGTGAGCGCGAGCTTCATCGGGCCGTCGTGGGGTGCCTCGCTGAGCGGCCAGGCGCTCCGGGCGCTCATCGTGTTCCTCGCGCTGACGATGCTCGTCATGGCGATCTACTTCCGCACCTGGAAGATGGCGCTGTCGGCCCTCGTCGCCCTGTTGCACGACATGGTCATCACGGTCGGCATCTACGCCCTCACCGGGTTCGAGGTGTCGCCGGCGACCATGATCGGTTTCCTCACCGTCCTCGGCTACTCGCTGTACGACACGGTCGTCGTGTTCGACAAGGTGCGCGAGAACACCGGGGAGGCGTTCGCCGGCAAGCGCGTCACGTACGCCCAGGCGGCGAACCTCGCCGTCAACCAGACGGTGGTCCGCTCGATCAACACCACGGTCGTCGCCCTGCTGCCGACCCTGGCGGTCCTCGTCGTCGGCTCCCTGACGATCGGGCCGGGCACCCTGCTCGACCTGTCGCTGGTGCTCTTCATCGGCATGGCCGTCGGCGCCTACTCCTCGATCTTCATCGCGACCCCGCTGCTCGTCACCCTGCGCGCCAAGGAGCCGGAGGTGCAGCAGCTCGAGAAGGCCGCCCTGCGCTACCAGCAGCGCCACGGCGCGCCGACCTCGCACGACGTCGCGCCCCACGCCCACGAGGCGCCGGAGCCGACGGACGGCGTCGAGGGCGAGGAGCCCGACCGCGAGGGCGTCCCGGCCGCCCCGCGCGCCGCGGTCGCCCGCGAGACGCACCGGTACGCCACCTCGGGTCCGCGCAACCAGCCGCGGCGCGCGCCCAAGTCGCGCCGCTGAGCCGGGACGGAGCCACCCGATGACGACCGACGAGTCCGTCACCACCCTCGCCGAGCGGGTCGACGGCGCCCTGCGGGACATCCCTGACTTCCCCGAGCCGGGGGTGGTGTTCAAGGACGTCACGCCGGTGCTCGCGGACGGTGCGCTGTTCGGGGACGTCGTGCGCGACATGGCGCAGCGGTATGCCGCGCGCGTCGACGTCGTCGCGGGCGTCGAGGCGCGCGGCTTCATCTTCGGGGCGGCCCTGGCCCACGAGCTCGGCCTCGGGTTCGTCCCGATCCGCAAGGCGGGCAAGCTGCCCGGCGCCACGGTGTCGTTGTCCTACGCGCTGGAGTACGGCAACGCGACCATCGAGGTCCACGAGGACGGCTTCGAGCCCGGTGCCCGGGTGCTCGTCGTCGACGACGTGCTGGCCACCGGCGGGACCGCCGAGGCCGCCTGCCGCCTCGTCGAGCAGGTCGGCGCCACGGTGGTGGCGTTCGAGACCCTCGTCGAGCTGACCTTCCTCGAGGGCCGCGAGCGGCTGGCCGGGCGTGAGGTCCACACGACGGTCGTCGTCACGGGGGACTGAGACGACCGGACCCGCGCCGGCGCCGTCGCCGGATCACGTAGGCTCTTGTCATGACTGAGGACGTCGTCACCGGGCCCGTGCCCACGGGTGCGTCCTCCGCGAGCCGGGTCCGCGCCCGGCTGGCGCGCTTCGGCGCCCGCGGGGCCCCGGCGAACCCCGTCCTCGAGCCGCTGCTGCAGACGGTCCGGGCCACCCACCCCAAGGCCGACCTCACCGTCATCCAGCGCGCGTACGTCGTCGCCGAGGAGGCCCACCGGGGCCAGAAGCGCAAGTCCGGCGACGCGTACATCACCCACCCCCTCGCGGTCACCACGATCCTCGCCGAGCTCGGCATGACCCCGGCCACGCTGGCCGCGGCGCTGCTGCACGACACGGTCGAGGACACGGCATACGGCCTCGACCAGCTCGAGAAGGACTTCGGCCACGAGGTCGCGATGCTCGTCGACGGCGTCACCAAGCTCGACAAGGTGACCTACGGCGACGCGGCCCAGGCCGAGACCGTCCGCAAGATGGTCGTCGCCATGGCCAAGGACATCCGCGTCCTGGTCATCAAGCTCGCCGACCGGCTGCACAACGCGCGCACGTGGCGGTACGTCTCGGTCGAGTCGGCGCAGCGCAAGGCGCGCGAGACGCTCGAGATCTACGCCCCGCTGGCCCACCGGCTCGGCATGAACACCATCAAGTGGGAGCTCGAGGACCTGTCGTTCGCGACCCTCTACCCCAAGGTGTACGACGAGATCGTCCGGCTGGTCGCCGAGCGCGCCCCCGCCCGCGAGGAGTTCCTGGCCGGGGTGCGTGAGCAGGTCAGCGCCGACCTCAAGGCCGCCAAGATCAAGGCGACGGTCACCGGCCGGCCCAAGCACTACTACTCCGTGTACCAGAAGATGATCGTGCGCGGCCGCGACTTCGAGGACATCTACGACCTCGTGGCGGTGCGCGTGCTCGTCGACTCGGTGCGCGACTGCTACGCGGCGCTGGGTGCGCTGCACGCGCGGTGGAACCCCCTGCCCGGGCGGTTCAAGGACTACATCGCCATGCCGAAGTTCAACATGTACCAGTCGCTGCACACGACGGTGATCGGGCCCGAGGGCAAGCCGGTCGAGATCCAGATCCGCACCCACACCATGCACCGCCGCGCCGAGTACGGCGTCGCCGCGCACTGGAAGTACAAGGAGGACGCGACCGCCTCGGCCGCGGCCACCAAGGACGGCGAGACCGGCCCGATCAGCGACATGGCGTGGCTGCGCCAGCTGCTCGACTGGCAGAAGGAGACCTCCGACCCGGGGGAGTTCCTCGACTCGCTGCGGTTCGAGATCAACGCCCGCGAGGTCTACGTCTTCACGCCCAAGGGCGAGGTCGTGGCGCTGCCGGCCGGCTCGACGCCGGTCGACTTCGCCTACGCCGTCCACACCGAGGTCGGCCACCACTGCATCGGCGGCCGGGTCAACGGCCGGCTCGTACCGCTGGAGTCCACCCTCGAGAACGGCGACGTGGTCGAGGTGCTCACCTCGAAGGCCGACGGCGCCGGCCCGTCGCGGGACTGGCTGACGTTCGTCAAGAGCCCGCGCGCCCGCAACAAGATCAAGCAGTGGTTCTCCAAGGAGCGGCGCGAGGAGGCCATCGAGAACGGCAAGGACGCGATCGCCAAGGCGATGCGCAAGGAGGGCCTGCCGCTGCAGCGCCTGCTCACCGTGGAGACCCTCACCGGGCTCGCGTCCGAGCTGCGCTACCAGGACATCGACGCCCTATATGCCGCGGTGGGCGAGGGGCACGTGTCCGCCCAGCACGTCGTGGGCCGGCTCGTCGCCTCGCTCGGCGGCGAGGAGGGTGCCTCGGAGGACCTCGCCGAGGCCACCACGCCGACGCGCTCCATGCGCCGCCGCTCGGGCGACCCGGGCGTGGTCGTGGTCGGGACGGCGGACGTGTGGGTCAAGCTCGCGCGCTGCTGCACCCCGGTGCCGGGCGACCCCATCATGGGCTTCATCACCCGGGGCAACGGCGTCTCGGTGCACCGTACCGACTGCACCAACGCCGAGTCGCTGCTGTCGCAGCCCGACCGGATGATCGAGGTCGAGTGGGCGCCGTCGTCGGCGTCGGTCTTCCTCGTCCAACTCCAGGTCGAGGCACTCGACCGCAACCGGCTGCTGTCCGACGTGACGCGGGTGCTGTCGGACCAGCACGTCAACATCCTGTCGGCGTCCGTGCAGACCTCACGCGACCGGGTGGCGATCAGCAAGTTCACCTTCGAGATGGGCGACCCGAGCCACCTCGAGCACGTGATGAAGGCCGTCCGGAAGATCGACGGCGTGTTCGACGTCTACCGGATCACCGGCACCAAGGCGACGGCCGCCAAGGCCTGACCGCGCCACCGCGCGCCGCCCTACGGCATACGGCCTGCCACCCACCCCCCGCGCAAAACGGCAGTTGCGTGCGTGAAACGGCGGTCCAGAACTGCCGTTTCACGTCAGCAACTGCCGTGTCGTCAGGGGCGCAGGCTGAGCAGGGCTGCCGGATAGACGAGGGTGGTGACGGTCAGCTGGAAGCCGGCGTGCAGGCCCGCGGCCCCGAGCAGAGCGGCAGCCGCTGTGTCGACCACCTCGTCAGCCGTCCAGGTCGGACTGCATGAGGTCGGCCACCTGCGTGGCCCCGGGGGTGCCCTCGGCCCGGAGGCCCTCGACGACCCCCGCCCGGTCCTGCTCGGAGCGGTTCTGGCTCAGCTTGGCCTTCGCCTCGACCCGCTCCACCACCAGCTCGACCGCCACGATGCCCCGCAGCTGCCCGTCGACGTACGCCTCGGGCGCGTCGGAGACCGCCCAGGGGCGCGCCCGGGCGTGCTCGTGCTCCTCGGTCAGGGCGGTGACGAGGTCGCGCAGGCATCCCACGTCGTCGTGCACCCGCACTCGCCCGGTGAGGTGCACCGTCGTGTAGTTCCACGTCGGGACCACCCGCCCGTGCTCGGCCTTCGAGGCGTACCAGCCCGGCGACACGTAGGCCTGAGGACCCTCGACGACGAGCAGCCCGGGGGAGTCCGTCCCGATCTGCCGCCAGTGCGGGTTGGCCCGCGCCAGGTGCCCCAGGACCCGGTCGCCGCGCCACAGCACCGGCAGCAGCGTCGCCACCGGGTAGCCGTCCGCGCCGACCGTCACGAGCTCGCCCGCGCCGGCCCGCGCGACCATCAGGCGGGCGGCGTCCTCGTCGTCGACCCGGTTGAACGCCGGCGCGTACACGGGACCCCGGTCAGCCGGAGAACTCGTCGAGGTTGCCGCGGGCCTGGGCCAGCCACTGCTCCTGCGCCTCGAGCTTGGCCTGCGCGTCCTTGACCTTGCGCTCGTTGCCGGACGCCTGGGCCTTCTCCAGGTCCGCCCGGAGCGACGCCACGGAGGCCTCGAGCTGGTCGACCATGCTCTGGGCGCGTGCGGCGACCTCGGGGTTGGTCTGGTTCCAGCGCTTGTCGTCGGCGTCGCGCACGGCCTGCTCGACGCGGCGCATGCCCTTCTCCATCCGGTCCACGTCGGCTCGGGGGACCCGGCCCGCGGCGTCCCACTTGTCCTGGACGGCCCGCAGCGCGGCCTTGGCGGCGTCGAGGTCGGTGACGGGCAGGATCGCCTCGGCCTCCTTGAGCAGCTCCTCCTTGACCGCCAGGTTGGCGCGGTACTCCTCGTCCTCCTGCGCGGCGACCGCGTCCTTGGCGGCGAAGAACGCGTCCTGGGCGGCCTTGAACCGCTCCCACAGGGCGTCGTCGTCGGCGCGGGAGGCCCGTCCGGCCTGGCGCCAGCGGTCCATGAGCCGCTTGTACGCCCCGGCGGTGGAGCCCCAGTCGGTGCTCGTGGTCATGGCCTCGGCCTCGGCGACGAGGGCCTCCTTGGCGGCCTTGGCCTCGGCCTGGCTGCCCTCGAGCTGGGCGAAGTGCACGCGGCGGGCCTTGTCGAAGCTGTTCCGGGCGGCGGAGAACCGCTGCCACAGGGCGCCCTCGGTCTCGCGGTCGAGGCGGGCGCCGGAGCGCTGGTGCTTCTTCCACTCCTCGAGGAGCTCGCGCATCCGTGCCCCGCTGGCCTTCCACTGCACCTTGCTCTCGGGCTGGGCGGCGATCTTCTCGGCCTCGGCGACGATCGCCTCGCGCTCGGTCGCGGCGGCGGCGCGGGCGGCGGACCGCTCGGCGGCCTCGGTCTCGCGACGCGCGGTGACGGCGTGCTCGATCTCGGCGATCTTGGCGTCCAGCGCTGCGAGGTCGCCGACGACGTTCGCCTCGGCGCAGTGCTCGCGCAGCTTGGCCAGACCCTCGGCGCCGTCCTTGCCCGACAGGTCGGTCGTGGTCACCCGCTGGTGCAGCAGGTCGGCCGAGGCGTAGAGCTCGTCGTACTTGCGCGCGAAGTAGTGCAGCGCCTCCTCGGGCGTGGCACCCGGGTAGGCGCCGACCTCACGCTCCCCGTCAGGCGTCCGCACGAACACCGTCCCGTCCTCGGCGACGCGCCCGAACGACTCGGCCGGCGGGCCGCTCGGTGCCGCGGGGGTCAGGGCGGGGGCAGGCGGGTGGGCGACCTTGCGCACGGCCGCGGGCGAGGGCGGGCCCGGCTTCGGCGGGGTGGGCTTGGGCGTCTGCTCGGTCACGTCAGGCCTTCTTCTCGGTCACAGCAACCTTGAGGATGCTGATGGGTGCGTTGGGGGCGCCGTCACCGGTGCCGCCCGCCGCACCTGCTGCGGCGATCTTCTCGACAATATCCATTCCGGACGTGACCGTGCCGAAGACGGAGTAGCCGGCGGGGACGCTGCTGAGGTCGGTGTCCTTGTAGACGATGAAGAACTGGTCGGCATTCGAGTTGGGGTCGTTGGTGCGCGCCATGGCCAGGGTGCCCTTCGGGTACTTGCCGTCCTTGGGCGTGTTCTCGAGCCCGAACGAGTAGCCGGGGCCGGAGCCGGTGCCGCCGAGCGGGTCGCCGCACTGCAGGACGTAGATGCCCGAGGTGGTCACGCGGTGGCAGGGGGAGTCGGCGAAGTAGCCGTCCTTGGCGAGGGAGACGAACGAGGCCACCGTCTGGGGTGCCTTGGACCCGTCGAGCTGGAAGGTGATGGTGCCGCAGTTGGTCGTGACCACCGCCGTGTAGGTCTTGCCGGCCGCGGTCTTCTTGTCCGGCAGCTTCTCCTTCTTGATGCTGGTGGGCGCCTTCGGGGGAGGCGTGCAGCCCGGGACCGCGGCGGTGGTGGCCGAGGCCGACGGCGCCGAGGAGGACGAGGAGGGCGCAGCGGCCGGCGTCGTGGGCTTGTCCCCGGACAGCTTCCCGGCCAGCAGGACGAAGGCCGCGACGACGACGAGGACGGCGGCCACCACCCACGCGACCTGGCGGTTGCGGGCGGCCTCGCGTTCCCGTGCGGCGATCTTGGCGTCCAACTTCTCGGCCCGTCGGCGTGCGCGGGCCCGCTCCTGCTCTCTGGTCACGCGCGTCAGTCTAGGCAGGAGGCCCTCTGGCTAGGCTGCAGGCCGTGCTCACGTTCGCCTTCCCCGGCAGGGTCATCGACGCCAACTGCTACGTCCTCGCCACCGGGCCGGGCGAGGAGTGCCTCGTCGTCGACCCCGGCATCGGCATCGAGGACACCCTGCGCGAGGTCCTGCGCGAGCACCGCCTGCGCCCGGCCGCGGTGCTCCTGACCCACGGCCACCTCGACCACGTCTACTCGGTGACGCCGGTGTGCGGCGGCGACACGGCGGCATACGTCCACAGCGACGACCGCTACCGGCTGGAGGACCCGCTCGCGCACATCAGCGCGCCCCTCCTCGCCATGGTGGAGCAGCAGTTCGGCGCGCGCGCCACGTGGCGCGAGCCCGAGCGGGTCGTCGAGGTGACCGGCGGGCAGACGCTCGAGCTGGCCGGGCTCACGGTCGACGTCGTCCACGCGCCGGGCCACACCGAGGGCTCCGTGCTGTTCGGTGTGCCGACGGTGCCGGACGGCGTGGCCGACCAGGTGGACGTCCGCTCGACCGTCCTGACCGGTGACGTGCTCTTCGCGGGGTCGATCGGGCGCACCGACCTGCCCGGCGGCAGCGACGCCGCCATGCAGCGCTCCCTGCGCGAGGTCGTGCTGCCGCTGCCCGACACCGCGCTCGTCCTCCCCGGCCACGGACCCGCGACCACGATGGACCGCGAGCGGGCGACCAACCCCTATCTGCAAGGCTTGTGACGTGAAGATCTCCCCGATCAGCGGATTCCCCGAGTACCTCCCGGCCCAGCGCATCGTCGAGCAGCACTTCCTCGACGTCATCCGCGAGACCTTCGAGCTGCACGGGTTCCCCTCGATCGAGACCCGCGCGGTCGAGCCCGTCGAGCGGCTCCTCGGCAAGGGTGGCGACACCGACAAGGAGATCTACGGCATCCGCCGGCTGGCCAACGCCGAGGACCCTGCCGCGGTCGCCGACGCCGAGCTCGGGCTGCACTTCGACCTCACCGTCCCGTTCGCGCGCTACGTGCTCGAGAACGCCGGGCACCTCGCGTTCCCGTTCCGCCGCCACCAGATCCAGAAGGTGTGGCGGGGCGAGCGGCCGCAGGAGGGGCGCTACCGCGAGTTCACCCAGGCCGACATCGACGTGGTCGACGTCGGCGAGCTGGCGCCGCACTTCGAGGCCGAGATGCCGCTCGTCGTGGCCGAGGTGTTCCGCAGGCTGCCGATCGGGCGCATGGTCATCCAGGTCAACAACCGCAAGATCCCCGAGGGCTTCTACCGCGGAATCGGGATAGGCGCGGACGACGTCACCGAGATCCAGCAGACCCTGCGCATCGTCGACAAGCTCGACAAGATCGGCCCCACCAAGGTCAGGGAGGCCCTCGTCGAGGCGGGTCGCACGCCCGTGCAGGCCGACCAGTGCCTCGCGCTGGCGTCGATCCGCACCGAGGACCTGTCCTTCGTCGAGCGGGTGCGTGACCTCGGGGTGGAGCACCCCACGCTCGACGAGGGCCTCGAGGCGCTGGCGGCCGTGATCCGCACGGGCATGCAGAACGCGCCGGGCGCGCTGGTGGCCGAGCTGAAGATCGCCCGCGGGCTCGACTACTACACCGGCACCGTCTACGAGACGCAGCTCGAGGGCTACGAGTCGTGGGGCTCGTTCTGCTCCGGCGGCCGGTACGACTCGCTCGCCTCGGACGGGAAGACGACCTACCCCGGCGTCGGCATCTCGATCGGCGTCTCGCGTCTCTTGGGCCTGCTGCTGTCGCAGGGGCTCGTCACGGCGACGCGGTCCACGCCTGCCGCCGTGCTCGTCGCCGTCACCGACGAGGAGTCCCGCGGCGCCTCCCAGGCCGTGGCCACCGCGCTGCGGGCGCGGGGCATCGCCTGCGAGGTCGCGCCCAAGCCCGCGAAGTTCGGCAAGCAGATCCGGTATGCCGAGCGGCGCGGGATCCCGTTCGTCTGGTTCCCGGGGGCGGCCGACGGCGGTGGCGACCAGGTGAAGGACATCCGTTCGGGGACCCAGGTCGACGCCGACGCCGCGGCGTGGAACCCTCCTGCGGAGGACCTGCACCCGCGCGTCCTGCGCACCGCCGACGCGGGCGCCGAGGACCGACCCCAGGAGTAGCCGAATGACGGCCAGCCCGGTCACCGACCCGCGGTCCAGCGGCGTCCAGTGCCACGTCACCTCGCTGCCGGGCGGCCGCCTCGGCGACGAGGCGCGCCGGTTCGTCGACTGGCTCGCCGACGCTGGGCAGACGCTCTGGCAGGTGCTGCCGGTCTCGGTGCCCGACCGGTACGGCTCGCCGTACAAGTCGCCGTCCGCGTTCGCCGCCTCGCCGGCGCTGCTCGAGCACCCCGACGCGCCCGTCGACCCCGACGAGGCACGTGCCTTCGCCGAGCAGCAGGCGTACTGGATGCGCTCGTGGACCGACTACGGCGGCGACCTCGACGACCAGGTCCGGTTCGGCCGGGAGTGGACCGCGCTGCGGGCCTATGCCGCCGAGCGCGGGGTGCGCCTCATGGGTGACGTGCCGATCTACGTGGCGCCGGACGGTGCCGACGAGCGCGCCTGGCCGGAGTTCTTCCGCACCGACGCCGTGGCGGGCGTGCCGCCGGACGCGTATGCCGCGACCGGCCAGCTGTGGGGCAACCCGCTGTACCGCTGGGACGTGCTGCGCGAGGACGGGTACCGGTGGTGGGTCGAGCGGATGCGCCGCACCTTCGCGCTGTTCGACGTCGTGCGCGTCGACCACTTCCGCGGCTTCGCGGCCTACTGGGCGGTGCCGGCAGGCGCGGAGACGGCGCTGGGCGGCCGCTGGGAGCCCGGCCCGGGGCGTGAGGTCTTCGACGCCGCCACGGCCGAGCTCGGGACGCTGCCGGTCCTGGCGGAGGACCTCGGCGACATCGACCAGCCCGTCGTCGACCTGCGCCGGGCGCTCGGCTACCCGGGGATGGCGGTGCTGCAGTTCGCGTTCGAGCCGGCGTACGCCGACAACGTCCACGACCCTGAGCGGCTCGGCACCAACCAGGTCGTCTACACCGGCACCCACGACAACGACACGGTCTGCGGCTGGTGGGCCGCCCTGCCCGAGGAGCGCCGTCGGATGGCGCGGGACGCGTGCCGGCAGGCGGGGACCCACGCCGGGATCGACGAGGAGCCGTCGTGGGCGCTGATCGAGCTGGCGCTCGCGGCGCCCTGCGGGCTCGCCGTCATGCAGGCCCAGGACGTCCTGTCGCTCGGGTCCGAGGCACGGATGAACGCCCCCGGCATCGAGGGCGGCTGGCGCTGGCGGATGGAGCCCGGCGCCCTGACCCCGGACCTCGCGCGCCGGCTGCGCGACCTCACCGAGGCGTCAGGCCGCCTGCCCACCCGCTGAGGGGGGCGGCCGCAGGCCGCTGTCCTCGAGCTCGAGCAGCGCCAGCGCGCGGATGGTCGCCTCCTCGCCGCGCCGCCACGCGCCGGTCGGGTCGTCGGAGATCGCGGCGATCTTGCGCATCGGCTGGGTCGCCATCGCCCGGAGCGCGAACAGGTCGAGGTCGGCGGCGCTGTCGATGAACCGCTGGGCGGCGCTCGCCCGGCGCACGAAGCGCCCGCGCAGGAGCGCCCAGGCGAGGCCCACCACGAGGATCGGGACGAGCGCGGTCACCCACCCGAGGATGTTCGCCAGCTGCGTCACCGCGTCGACCAGGTCCGAGCCGGCCTGCTCGATCGTCGTCCCCGCCCCGCTCGCCTGCCGGAAGGGCGCGGCGATCCGGTCGCCGACCAGCGGCACGTCGCGCACCGTGTCGCCGGCGCTGGTCATCTGCTGGCGGAAACCGCTGCCGGCGCTCTGCAGCCGGCGGCCCGGGGCCGCGAGCTCCATCGTCGAGTCGTGGACGAACCGCCCCACCCAGGCCCAGGTGCACACCCAGGCGAAGATGCCCACGTCGGCGAGGATCTGCGCCGTGCGGCGGCCGGGCAGGTCTGCGTAGAGCTTCATGCCGCCTACACTCCCATCCGTGCCACCTCCCAGCGCGCTCGAACGGGCCGTGCGGGGCTGGCTGGACCACCTCGAGGTGGAGCGTGGCGCGAGCCCGCACACGCTCTCGTCCTACCGGCGCGACCTGGCCCGCTGGACGGCATACCTGCAGGCCAGGGGGGTCGCGGAGCCCGGGGACGTGCGCGAGGGGCACGTCACCGACTTCCTCGCCTCGCTGCGCGAGGGGAGCGAGGGGCACCCGCCGCTGGCGGCGTCGTCGGCCGCCCGCACGCTGGTCGCGGTCCGTGGCTTCCACCGGTTCCTGGCGCTCGAGGGCGACGTCGCGACCGACCCGACGGCCGCCGTCAGCCCGCCGACGCCGCCCGCCCGGCTGCCCAAGGCCATCACGGTCGAGGAGGTCGAGCGGCTGCTCGCCGCCGCCGGCGTGGGTGACACCCCCGTGGCGCTGCGCGACCGGGCCCTGCTCGAGGTGCTGTACGGCGCCGGCGCGCGCATCAGCGAGGCCGTCGGGCTCGACGTCGACGACATCGACACCGACGAGGGCGTCGTCCGGCTGTTCGGCAAGGGGCGCAAGGAGCGCATCGTCCCCCTCGGCTCGTATGCCGCGCAGGCGCTGGAGGCGTACCTCGTCCGCGGGCGGCCGGCGCTGGCGACGCAGGGGAGGGGGACCGCTGCCGCGTTCCTCAACCAGCGGGGCAACCGCCTCTCGCGGCAGTCGGCGTGGGCGGTGATCCGCGCCGCCGCCGAGCGGGCCGACCTCTCCGGGCACCTGTCGCCGCACACCCTGCGCCACTCGTTCGCGACGCACCTGCTCGACGGCGGGGCGGACGTGCGGGTCGTGCAGGAGCTGCTGGGCCACGCCTCGGTCACCACGACCCAGATCTACACGCTCGTCACGGTGCAACGGCTGCGCGAGGTCTACGCCCAGGCGCACCCGCGCGCCCGGTGACCCCGCCCGACGCGACGGTGGCCCGTCGGCGCCGTGACCACGGTTCGCGGCATACCCGCTGATAGGGTCGGGGCGATCAGCGAGAGGCTGACCGACGAACGCAACCTCACCGGGAGTGAAACGCCTGTGGACCCTGAGGCGACCACGACGCACCACCAGCCGTCGCCGTCACCCGAGGCGGCCCCCCACACCTCCCCGTCGGCCGACGGCCGGCTCCCCGGCATCGAGGCCGCGGCCGCGGGCCAGATCGGCCCCACCGGCCGCCCGATGCCCGACTTCCCCGAGCCTCCGGAGCTCGACGGACACGGCCCGGCCCGCATCATCGCCATGTGCAACCAGAAGGGTGGCGTCGGCAAGACGACCACCACGATCAACCTCGGAGCAGCCCTCGCCGAGGTCGGGCGCCGGGTGCTGCTCGTCGACTTCGACCCGCAGGGGGCGCTGTCCGTCGGCCTCGGCGTGCGCGCCAACGAGCTCGACGTGACGATCTACAACCTGCTCATCGAGCGCGGCCACGACGTGCGCGAGGTCATCCAGGAGACGGCGACCGAGAACCTCGACGTCATCCCGGCGAACATCGACCTGTCGGCCGCCGAGGTCCAGCTCGTCGGCGAGGTGGCGCGCGAGCAGATCCTGGCCCGGGTGCTCCGCCCGGTCATGGACGACTACGACGTCATCCTCATCGACTGCCAGCCCTCGCTCGGCCTGCTGACCGTCAACGCCCTCACCGCCGCCCACGGCGTGGTGATCCCGCTCGAGTGCGAGTTCTTCGCCATGCGCGGCGTCGCCCTGCTCGTGGAGACGATCGACAAGATCACCGACCGGCTCAACCCCCGCCTGCAGGTCGACGGCATCCTCGCGACGATGTTCGACTCGCGGACCCTGCACTCCAAGGAGGTCGTGCGCAGCGTCGTCGACCACTTCGGCGACCAGGTGTTCCACACGGTCATCAGCCGCACCGTGAAGTTCCCCGACGCCACCCTGGCGGCCGAGCCGATCACGTCCTACGCCTCCACCCACGGCGCGGCCGCGGCCTACCGCCAGCTCGCCCGCGAGCTCATCGCTCGGGGCGGTGCGGCCTGACCGCGGTGACCCAGGAGCCGGTGGCGGCGGCCGAGGAGCAGGCCCCCACCCCTGAGCAGGACCAGATCACGCCGGGAGGCGTCATCACCCGGCGGGGCGCCGTCACGCCGTTCGAGGTGCACCTCGACGTGTTCTCCGGCCCGTTCGACCTGCTGCTCGGCCTGATCAGCAAGCACAAGCTCGACATCACCGAGATCGCGCTGGCGAAGGTGACCGACGAGTTCATCGCCCACATCAAGGCGGCTCGCGAGGCCGACCGGGACTGGGACCTGTCGCAGGCCTCGGAGTTCCTGCTCATCGCCGCGACGCTGCTCGACCTCAAGGCCTCGCGGCTGCTGCCGCAGACCGGCCCGCAGGACGAGGAGGACCTCGCGCTCATCGAGGCGCGGGACCTGCTGTTCGC
Organism: Pedococcus sp. NPDC057267; assembly: GCF_042668795.1. Lineage (NCBI taxonomy): Bacteria > Bacillati > Actinomycetota > Actinomycetes > Micrococcales > Intrasporangiaceae > Pedococcus > Pedococcus sp. NPDC057267. The sequence continues at coordinate 20,341 of NZ_JBHUYG010000077.1, forward strand.
CCGGCTGCTGCAGTACCGCGCGTTCAAGGACATCGCCTTCACCTTCGCCGACCGGATGGCGACCGCCGGGCGGATGACGCCGCGCCAGGCCGGGCTCGAGCCGCAGTTCGCCAAGCTCCTGCCCGAGCTGGTCATGGGCATCACGCCCGAGCAGCTCGCGATGATCGCGGCCAAGGCGATGACGCCGAAGGTGGCGCCGTCGGTGGGCCTGGACCACCTGCACGCGCCGCAGGTCAGCGTGCGGGAGCAGGCAGGCATCATCGGCAGCCGGCTGCGGTCGGAGCGGGTGTGCTCGTTCCGCGCGCTGGTCGCCGACGCCGACAGCACGCTGGTCATCGTGGCGCGCTTCCTCGCGCTGCTCGAGCTGTTCCGCGAGGCCGCGATCGCCTTCGAGCAGGCCGAGGCCCTGGGGGAGCTGACGGTGCGCTGGACCGGCACCGACGAGGGGGACATCGACGTGAGCGACGAGTTCGACGAGGGCGACGCCGACGAGCGGCCCGACCAGACGACGCAGGAGAGCGCCGAGCATGAGTGAGCAGCAGCCCGAGCCTGCCGTCGAGCAGCCGGTGGCCCAGGAGCCGGTGGTCGAGGAGCAGATCGCCTTCGACGTCAACGACTTCCCGGGCGGTGCGCGGTCGGCGATCGAGGCCGTCCTCATGGTCGTCGACGAGCCCGTCACCGAGGTCGCCCTGGCCTCCGCGCTCGAGCTGCCCGTCGACGACGTGCGCGAGCACCTCCACGGCCTCGAGCGCGAGTATGCCGATCAGCAGCGCGGGTTCACCCTGCGCAGCGTGGCGGGTGGCTGGCGCGTGTACAGCCGCAGCGACTACGCGCCGGTCGTCGAGAAGTTCCTGCTCGACGGCCAGCAGGCCAAGCTGACCCAGGCCTCGCTCGAGACGCTGGCCGTCATCGCCTACCGGCAGCCGATCTCCCGCTCCCGCGTCAGCGCCGTCCGTGGCGTGAACGTCGACGGCGTCGTACGCACTCTGCTCAACCGGGGCCTCATCGAGGAGCTCAGCGCCGAGGGCGACTCCGGCGCCGTCCTCTACGGCACCACCGACTACTTCCTTCAGCGCCTCGGCCTCGGCTCGATCGACGAGCTCCCGGCCCTGGCTCCCTACCTCCCGGAGGTCGACGTGCTCGACGAGATCGCAGAGCAGGGTCGCGCATGACCCCGCCGAAGAACCGTGGCGCCGCCGGTGGCGGCCGCCCCCAGCGCCCCTCGCGAGGGGGGTCCAGCGCCGGCGGCGGCCGGCCCGGCTCCGGCGGCGGCCGGGCCGGTGCTCCGGGGG
>NZ_JBHUYG010000078.1:0-21499 GCF_042668795.1 Pedococcus sp. NPDC057267
CGGTCCGCCCCTCGTCGTGTCACCAGCCCGGCCGGACCGGGGGCAGCTCTCCCCCGTTCTCCGCCCTGACGACCCGCTCGAGCGTGGTCACCAGTGCCTGCACGTCCGCGGCGGACACGTGCTGCTCCCACCGACGCTGCATCTCGGCCTGGATGCGGACGGACGCCTTGACGGCCGAGCGCCCTCGTCGAGTGAGGCGGACCGGACGGCTGCGGCTGTCACGAGGGTCGACGACCTGCTCGACGTACCCGTCGTCCACGAGCTGCTGGAGGACCTTGGCTGCCCCCTGCTTCGTGATCCCCAGCCCCACGGCCAGCTCGCTGGCCGTGGACTCGCCCCGCGCCACGGCGTTGAGGGCATACCCGTGGGTCGGGCGCAGCTCGGGGTACCCGGCAGCCGCGAGCTGCTCGTGCAGCTGCTCCAGGCTCGTCCGCAGCGCCATCGACAACAGCCGTACCAACGGCAGACCTTCCACCGACGTCCCCTTTCGAGCGAGATTCGCCGCCATCTTCGGTCAACCTGGTTGACCAGAGCAAGCCGGCCCACCGACGAGCGACTACCCCGACCGGGTCGGTTCGGGAGGGGGCGGGTTGTGGGACTGCCGCGGCGCGTCGAGCCAGCCGCTGTCAGCGTTGCGCGGTCGGGAGCTCCACCGCAGCGCCGGACACGGTGACCCGGAGGTCGTCGGGACGCACGTCGACGAGCAGCTCGCTGGGACGGCCCATGTCGACCCCCTGGACCACGCGGATCGTCCGCGGCTCGGTCACGAGCTCCAGCGCGAGCAGGTACCCGCCCAGCGCCGCTGCAGCCGAGCCCGTGGCTGGGTCCTCGACCACGCCACCGACCGGGAAGGGGTTGCGTGAGTGGAAGGTCCGCTCGTCCTCCCGCCAGACGAGCTGCACCGTGGTCCAGCCCTGCTCCGTCATGAGGTCCTTGAGCCGGGCGAAGTCGTAGTCCAGCTCGGCCAGCCGCTGCCTGCTGGCCAGCGCGAGCACGAGGTGCTCGTTCCCGGCATACGACAGGAGCGGGGGCAGGTCCTCGGCGAGGTCCGCCCCCGACAGCCGAAGCGCCTCGAGTGCCTCGCCCAGCGCGGCCCCGGGGACGGGGCGGGTGCGGGTCGGGACGCTGGTCAGGCTCGCGCGCAGCACCCCGACCACCTCGGCGGTGGTCACCTCGACCTCGCCCGCCGGGGTCTCGAAGACGACGGTGCCGCCCTCGCCCCGCTCGGCGAGGGCTACCGCCGTGGCGATGGTGGCGTGGCCGCAGAAGGCCACCTCGTCGAGGGCGCTGAAGAAGCGCAGGCCGAGGTGTGGCGGGGTCCGCCCCTCGCGCAGCACGAAGGCGGTCTCGGAGTAGCCCACCTCCGCGGCGATGGCCAGCATCTGCTCGTCCGACAGGGAGTCGGCGTGCAGGACGATGCCCGCCGGGTTGCCGCCGGCGGGGTCGGTGGTGAAGGCGGTGTAGCGCAGGACGTCGGTCATGGAGGGCATTCTGCGTCGTCGGCGGGGTCTGGTCAGGCCGGTGCGCGGGGAGGAGCATCGAGCGCATGCACGCCGTCCGTGCGCCGCACGCGTTCGACGGGGAACGGTTCCTCCCCGGTGGCGCGACCGTGCTCGTCGACGGCGACCGGATCGCCGCCGTCGAGCCGTTCGGGCACGAGCTGCCCCACGACGTCGTCGTCGAGGAGCACGCCGGGACGGTGCTCCCCGGGCTGGTCGACTGCCACACCCACCTCGTCGCCGACGGCACCGTCGGTGGGCTCGAGCGCGCCGGCTCCCTGTCCGGGGCCGACGTCGCGACCGTCGTCCTGTCCTCGCTGCGGCGGCACGTCGGGGCAGGAGTGACCACTGTCCGCGACCTCGGCGACGTGGCGTACCGGACCCTCGCGTTCCGCGAGGTCGACGGCCTGCCCCGTGTGGTGGCGGCCGGGCCGCCGGTCACGACCCCGGGCGGGCACTGCCACTTCCTCGGCGGTGCCGTTGCCTCGGCGGGGGACGAGGACCTGCGGGCCGCGGTCGACGAGCGGGTCGAGCGGGGGGTCGACGTCGTCAAGGTGATGGCGTCCGGCGGCTTCGCCACCCCGGGCAGCGACCAGCTCGGGGTGCAGTTCACCGCTGCGCAGCTCGCGGTCCTCGTCGACCGCGGCCACCGGGCGGGCCTCCCGGTCGTCGCCCACGCCCACTCCCTGGCGGCGATGCAGCAGGCCGAGGTTGCGGGCGTGGACGGGATCGAGCACTTCACCGGCCTGTCCCGGCACCTCGGCGCGCGCCTCGACGACCGCTTGCTCGAGGACGTCGCGAGGAGGGGGACCTACGTCGACCTCACGATGGGCAACGACCGGTCGCTGCACGCCCTCATGCCCGCACCACCGCCGTACCTCGCCACGCTCATGGAGGGCTTGGGGGCGAGGACCTTCGACGAGCTGTATGCCGCTCGGCTCGGCCACCTCGCCCAGCTCCGCGAGCACGGGGTCCGGGTCGTGGCCGGCGTGGACTCGGGCATGGTGCCGCCCAAGCAGCACGGCAACGTCTGGCGGGTCGTCCTGGAGATGCTGGAGGCGGGCTACGACATCGAGGCTGCCCTGGCCGTCGCGACCTCCGTCGCCGCGAGCGCCTGCTCCCTCGACGGGGTCACGGGCCGGCTCGCACCCGGCCTGGCCGCCGACGTGCTCGTCGTCGACGGGGACCTCAGGAGCCGACCCGACGCGCTCGGCAGGCCGCGGAGGGTGCTGGTGCGGGGGCGTGCTGCCGACGCACCCCAGCCGACGTGAGGACCGTGCCCTCGCCACGGGCGCCGGACCCGGGTCGGCGTCCCCTGTCCGTCGACGAATCGGTGCTCCGGGTCCGGACCTGCGGTGACCCAGGACCACTGCGGAGTCAGCAACGCCAGCGCGGGTCGCGCTGACCCGCTGCGGGCGGCGGTCAGGCGATGCGGCGCACCCGGTTGACGGTTAGGCCGTTCTCGTCGAGCAGGTCACCCATCTTGTTCGCGAAGTCCACGAGGTGCGGCGCGGCCAGGTGGGCGTCGAGGTGCTCCCCGGAGTGCCAGTTCTCGTAGAAGGTGAAGAAGCGAGGGTCCTCCACGCCCTGGTGCAGGTCGTAGTTGACGTAGCCCTCCTCCTTGCTGGTCGGCTCGATCAGCGCCTCAAGGGCGGCCTTGAGCTCCTCGGTCTTCCCCTCCGCGGCACGCATGTAGGCGATGACGGTGAGCAGGTCTCGGTTCTCATCGGTGGGCGTGGTCATGGCTTCTCCCGGTGGACGAAAGACGGTGGGCCAGCAACGATAAGCCGCATGGGTGAGCGCCACCAGACCGCGACGGAGATGGCCGAGGCGGCCTCGGGCTGGCTGGACTCCCTGACCCCCGAGCAGCGTGCGGTTGCCCGGGGAGCCGTGCCGGACGGGGACGAGCCGGCCGACGCCGAGCGCCGGCGGTGGTTCTACACGCCGACCGATCACGGGGGCCTCACCGTGCACGAGATGCAGGCGGCCCAGCAGCGCGCGGCCATGCGCCTCGTCGCCACCGGCCTGTCCCTGGCCGGCTACGTCACCGTGGCGACGACGATGGGCCTGGAGAACGTGCTGGACCGCGTGGAGGGGTTCGTCACGCGGTTCGACCGCGAGCGCGGCCGGGACCCGGGGCTGTACTACCTGCGCGTCTTCGGGGAGCCCGGGGGCGACCGCCCCTGGGGCTGGCGGTTCGGCGGCCACCACGTCTCCCTCAACAACCTCGTGGTGGGCGGAGAGCTCGTCGCGACCACCCCGTGCTTCATGGGCGCCGACCCGGCCTCCGCCCCCCTGCTCGGGGGCGCGGTCGCCCGCCCCCTCGCCCGCGTCGAGGACCTGGCCCGCGACCTCGTCCGCTCGCTCACCCCCGAGCTCGCGACGCGGGCCGTCCTGCTGGACAGGGCACCGTCGGACTTCGTGACGGCGAACCGCAGCGTCGTGTCCGACGGCGACCAGGTCATCCCGCTCGCGGGGATCTGGCGGGACGAGCGGTTCCGCGACGACGCCGAGCAGGCGAAGCTCCAGGCGCTCAGCGACGCCATCGACCAGGCGGCCGGGCTCAGCGCCGAGGACCACCGGGCCGTCGCCTACACGACCGAGCCACGCGGCATACCCGGCAGCGAGCTCGACGCCGGCCAGCGCGAGGTCCTCCGCTCGCTTCTCGCCACCTACTTCGACCGGGTGCCCGAGGGCGTCTCGCCGCTGCGGTCGTACGACGAGGCGGCACTGGACGCCGTCCACTTCGCCTGGGCGGGCCCGACCGAGCCGGGGCAGCCGCACTACTACCGGCTGCAGGGCCCCCGGCTGCTGATCGAGTGGGACAACACCCAGCGCGGCGCGAACCACGCGCACTCGGTCTGGCGCGACCCCGAGGCCGACTTCGGGCTCGACGTCCTGCGCCGGCACCGCGCCGCCGCGCACTGAGCGTCGACGACAAGGGGGAGGAACTGAGATGGGGAGGGACCGGGGCAGGTCGGCCGTGGCGACACGCCGGACGGTGCTGGCCGCTGCGGGAGCTGCCTGCCTGCTGGCGGCGCAAGGACGTCCGGCGCGGTCCACGACCGGTGGCCACACCAGGACGCCGGGCGAGCGCCGCGCTGCCGATCCGGCGGCCGTGAACCGCGTCCTCACCGACTTCCGGATGCTGGCGCTCACGTTCGACGACGGCCCCGACCCCAGGTCGACCCCACAGGTGCTGGACATCCTGCGCGACCACGCCGTCACCGCCACCTTCTTCATGATCGGGCGGAACGTCGCCCAGCACCCCCAGCTCGCGGAGCGCGTCCGTCGGGAGGGACACACCATCGGCAACCACACGGCGGACCACCTCTGGCTGGACGCGTACGGCAGCAACGTCGTCCGGGACCAGCTCGAGCGCGGCACCCAGGCCCTGGTCGACGCCGGGCTGCCGAGGCCACGGTACGTGCGTCCCCCGCGGGGCTGGACGAGCCCCGGGGTCGGCCGCGAGTCCGCCCGACAGTCGCTGCGCAGCATCTTCTGGAGCGACTGCCTCGAGGCACACCTGTACCGCGGGACCGACCAGGCCGCCGAGGTGACCGCCCGCGCGGCGCGCCCGGGCTCGATCATCCTGTGCCACGACGGCGGCACCCTCGACGGTCCCAACCCACAGCACGAGGACCGCTCGACGACGGTCGCGGCCCTCCCGCGCCTGCTGGAACGGCTGCTCGCCGCGAACCTGAGGCCCGTGACGCTCCCCGAGCTGCTCCGGGACGGCCCGGTGGCCTAGGGGCACCTGCGGCGTTCCTCCCGGTGCGCTACCCCGCGTTGGTCACCTCGACCGCGGCAAGGTTCCACCGGTCGGTGGTGGGCGCGGTGGTCCCCATCGCGACCGTGGTGCCGGCGGGACCGGTGGTGGCATTCGTGTACTCACTCCAGTCGGTGTCACCGGTACCGGTGTCGAGCCACTGGTCGAGCAGCACCTCTCCGACCGGCAGTGAGCGCGCCGTCGCGCTGTCCCAGTCGTTGCCGACGGCGAAGACCAGTGACGTCGCCGAGGTCGTCACCAGGCCCAGGTGCGCCGCGCCCGTTGCCGCGGACGCTGTGCCCTTCGCGCCGGTGCCGGCCGCGCCCTCGAGGGCGATGACGCTCAGCGCCTGGTGGTAGCCGGGCGCGGCAAGGGTCGAGGTCACGGTCGCACCGGAGAGCACCGTGGCCGCCGTCGCGGTCCAGATCTCGCTGTCGCCGTACTGTGCGTTGGCGCGCGCGACCAGCTTCCAGGCCAGGCCGGCGCCGCTGACCGTGCTCGACTGCGCCGCCGCGCCGCTGGGCCCGTCCGCCGACACGAAGGCCAACAGCACCTCTCCGGGCATCGCGGTGGACAGTGCGGGTGTCGTGGCCGAGCCGGTGGTCGAGTGCGCCGTGGTGTGGGCCTGCAGGACGAAGCAGGTCATGGGTGGCGCCGGGTTCTGCACCGTGACGACGACCCCGGCAGAGGCGGCGGAGTTGCCGGCACCGTCGACCGCCCTCGCGGAGATGGTGTGCGTCCCGGCCGTGGCCTTGGTGGTGTCCCACTGCACGGCATACGGGGAGCTCGTCACGGGCGCACCCAGGGGGGCGCCGTCGAGCAGGAACTGTACCGACGCCAACGACTGGTCGTCGCTCGCGGTCGCGGCCACCGGCACGGTGCCGGACACAGTCTGGCCCGCGACGGGGTTGGTCACGGTCACCGTGGGTGGCGTCGTGTCCACGACCCCGGCGGCGGCAGGCACCTCCACGGCGGCCAGGTTCCACCGGTCGGTGGTGGGGCCGGTGTCGGCCAGGCGCACGGACTGGCCCGCGGCGGTCGAGACCGCGGTCGACTGCTGCGCCCAGAAGGTGTCGCCGACCCCGGTGTCGACCCACGCCGCGAGGAGCGACTGGCCGGTGGCCAGGACTCGGGGCGTCGCGGCGTCCCAGTCGTTCCCCACGGCGAGGGTGCGCGAGCCCGAGGAGGTCGACACCAGCGTCACCGCCGGGGCGCCGGACGGGGCCGAGGCGTGTGCGGACGCGCCCACGGTGGAGGTGTGGTCGAACGTCATCACCACGACCTGCTGGTCGAAGCCCGGCGCGGAGGGGGTGGAGGTCGCCCGCACGCCGGAGGCGGCGGCCGCCGGGTGAGCCGCCCAGACCTCGCTGTCGCCGTACTCGGCGTTTGCCGCGACGACACGTGTCCACGTCAGCCCTCCCCCGCTGACGACGACCGACTGGGCCCCAGCCGCTGCCGGCCCGTCCGAGCTCACGAGGGCGAGCACGGTCTGGCCGGCGCTCACGGGGAAGGCCGGCGTCGTGGTGGTGCCGGTGCCCGTCGCCGTGACCGGCGGCGCCGCGCCCGCGACCTGGACCTGGACCACCGCTGCCGTGCGGACGTTGCCTGCGGAGTCGGTGGCGCGGGCACTGATCCGGTGGGTACCGGCGGGCGTCGTCCCCACGGTCCAGACCGAGGTGTAGGGGGCCGTCGTCACGGGGACTCCGAGAGGGTTGCCGTCCAGGAGATACTGCACGCTGCTCACCGTCGCCGGCGACACCGCCGAGGCGGTCACGGCCAGGGTCACGTTCCCGGACACCGTCGCCCCGTCGGCCGGGCTGGTGACGGTCACTGCGGGGAGGGCGAGGACCGGGTGCGTCTGCGCCCCCACCGCCACCGTCGTCCCCGTGATCGTCAGCCGGGTGTCGGTGACGTCGTTGGTGACGTCGCTCTCGGTCAGGGCGTGGAGGGGGTCGACGGTGGCCCGCAGCACGTACGTGCCGTCGGCCACCCCGGTGAGGTCGATCGGCTGGCCGGCGTCGGTCTGGTCGTACTGGTCCCCCCAGCCCACGCTCCACCCCAGCGGGCGCGTCGGGTCACCGCAGTTGCTCACCGGCGGGGAGGTCTGGGCCGGGGTGTTCGGGACGTCCCCCACCCGGTAGTCACCCGTCATGCAGTAGTCGCTCTTGGGGCTCGTCGCGACCGCCGCCCCGACCGATCCGTCAGCGTTGAGCCGGTCCAGGGTGAAGCGGGTCAACGGGAACTGGTAGTCGTCGGGTCCCGAGAACACCCCGTTCACGGCGAGCGGCACCGTGTGGTCGACCGCCCACGTGCCCGGGGACGGGCTGTTGTAGATGGTCTGGACGAACGTCGACACGCCGGTGGAGGCGGTGTACGTCGGGTCGAGCTCGAACGGCCCGGTCCCGGCGTCCTCGGTGATGTGCGTGAACCGGAGCATCCGGTGCCCTGTCGTGCCGTCCAGCCCGATCGACACCGAGCTGGTGGGGACGAGGATCTTCAGGTCCGGCGGGGTCAGGGTCGCCGCCCTCGCGGACGCGGCCAGCCAGGCCAGGCCGGCCACCGACAGCGCGCCCGCCGCCGCAGCGGCCACCCCTCGACGCCATGCACCAGCCGCGCGCCGACCCGCGGCTCGTGCGTCCACCCCGGTCCCGGACAGCGGGTCAACCACAACCATCACCGGGCAAACGTAGGCACCCCGCGTCGGCAGGAACTCCCCCATCCGACGTATGCCGGCCAGCCGTCACCCGCGGCGCCGAAGCCGGCACCGGCGCCCCCGGGGCGGGGACACCGGTGCCGTCGTCGCGGTGGGGACCGAGCGGCTGCGAGCCGTGGCCGCCGACCGATCCGTGGCCGCTGAGCGGGCTGCGGTCAGCGGGCCGCGGCGAGGGCGGCCGGCAACGTCCTGGTGTGCTCGAGGTCCACTGCCTGCAGGGCCGAGGGCCGAAGCCCCAGCAGGGCCAGGATCGTCGGCGCCACCTGGGTGGTCTCGACCGGGTCGGCGACCGTGTGGCCGTCGCCGGCGAGCGTGCCCGGCGCGACGACCAGCGGGACGTTCCGGTCCTGCCAGTCCGCCCCACCGTGCTCGGCGATCTTCTTCGTCCCCCCGGTGAAGACCACGCCGTGCTGGCCGAGGCCGACCACGTCAGGGTGACGGGGGTCCGACTGTGGAACACCGAAGTACGCCGCGGAAGCCGACCCGGCATACACGGCCCTCAACCCGCTCTGCGGCAGCGTGCGCGTCCCACCACCCAGGGTGTTGCCGGTGGCGGGGTGGGCGAGCAGGTAGGAGCGCACGTATGCGGTGGCGGCCGCGCTGCGGTCGGACGTCCAGATCAGCATCCCGTCGTCGTCGGAGGCTGCCGCCACGAGTGGCGCCGCCCCGGGGTGCGTGGCCGCCCAGCCCGCGTCGATGCCGTCGATGACCGGGCCGTCGTCGATCCGCGTCAGCGTGCCGGGGTCTGTCGGGGACTGGCCGTGCTTGGCCGTGAGGATGATCGTGGTCGACCGCGCGAGCCCGTCTGCCGTCAGCTGTGACTCCATCCTGCCCACGGAGGCGTCGACGAAGTCCAGCGCCTTGGCGAGCAGGGGTCCCGGTCGCCGTCCCCCGGGCAGGTAGCCGCCCTCGAGTCCGTCCGACGTGGGGAGCTTCTGCGCTGTCGAGACGGACTGGAAGTTGAGGCCGAAGACGGCCGGGGTGCCCACCACGGTCCGGCCGGAGTGGTCCTTGCCGTCGATCTCGTTGAGGACCGCCTGCACCTTGTACGCGTCGTACTGCTGGGTGTGGGCATTGTCCGACGTCCAGTCTCCGCCCCCGGGCGCGTCCGAGTTGATCTCCGGGGTGAACAGGTCGTCCACCCCGGAGCCGGACGGCCCGTTGACGAGGTCGTATGCCGAATGCTTGTCCGACCACGCGGTGCGAAGACCCGCTGCCCGCGCCACCTCGAAGACGGTGTTCACCTCGAGGTAGGAGTGCGGGTACACCGGGGCGCAGGTGGTGGGGTCCACAGGCATGTGCGCCGGGTCCAGCAGGGTGGCGGGCTTGCCGGTCATGGACAGGATCGACTGGGGCAGCCCGCTGAGGCCCTCCCCCGCGTCCAGGGACGAGGGATCCTTGTCCAGGGTCTCGTCGTAGGCGACGTCCGCCCCCGGCATCGCGTGCGCGCAGTCGGTCGTGCCCGCGGGCAGCAGCGCGTGGTTGTAGCTGACGTCGTAGTAGACGCCGGTGGAACGCGGGTTGCCGCCCGTGACCAGCGCGGTCATGCCGGGGAACGAGTCCGACGGGAAGGGCGTCTGCGCCCGGGTGAAGCTGGTGCCCGAGTGGGCGAGCCGGGCCAGCGCCGAGCCGGGGTGGCTGCGCGCGTACCAGTCGAGGTCGCTCTGGTGCATCCCGTCGACGGACACGAGCAGGACGTGCTTGCGAGCGGCCCGCGGGGTGGACCGGGCCGGTGAGGCGTGGGCTGCGGCGGCAGGGGCGACCGCGGCGAGGGCGAGGGCCGCGGTGCCGAGGACGGCAGCCTGTCTGACGGAGTGGCGCATGTGGACCTTCCCGTTTGCTCCGGCCGCCGGGGTGCGGCCGAGATGGCAGGACCAGTGGTCCCACCCGCGGCTGGAGGGGCGCTGGGAGAAGGGCCAACTGCACGTGAAGTCGAGGTGACGAACCGTGGACGCTCGCCCGGGCGGTGCTTCCGGGGTCACCCGGTCCCCCGAACGGGGCAGGACACCGAGCCGGCTGCCGCCCGGCGGCCGAGGATCGCGCCCGGCTAGCGTCGCGGCCGAGCCAGCTCGCCGAGCGGCGCCGTCGCGTCGTCGTCGGGCCGACGACGGGGGCCCGTCGCCGCCGCCAGCACCCCGGCGTTGGGCAGCGAGAACCGCCCCTCGGAGGTGGCCAGCTCGGTGTAGGTGAGGCCGACCCCGACGACTTCCCCGGTGTACTCGCCGCCCAGCGCCCCCGAGCGCAGGACGATCCACTGGCCGACCTCGAAGGGACGGGTGGTCAGGAGCACGAGTCCGGCGAACATGTTGGCCAGGGCCTGCTGGGCCGCGATACCGATGACCACTCCGGTGATCGCCCCCGAGAGCAGGAGCTTCTCGATCGGCACCTGCAACAGGCTCAGGGTGGCGACCGCGACGACGACGTACCCGGCCACGGTCAGGCCGAGGCGCAGGTTCGAGGCCGTCCCCGGCGCGGCGCGCAGTGCCGTCACCCGGGCGACCTCGTTGGCTGCCTCCCGGGTGGCGATGGCGGCCACGACGGCGAAGATGGCGGCGCCGGCGAAGGCGAGGAGCTTGGGTCCCACGGCGTGCGCCCGCGGTTCGCTGAAGGTGGCCAGCACGGCATACCCGATGACGGCGAGGCCGGCCGTGAAGCCCGCCCGACGCAGGTCCGGGCGGGCGGCGTGGAGCGTGCGGGCACTGAGCTGCAAGGGAGATCACCTCTGGGCCGGGTCGCGGTCGGCGACTCCCGACGCGCATCCGTGCTGGGGGGCATCGTGCGCGGTGGCCCGGTTCAGGAGCCGGGCCACCAGGCTAGGTGCTTCCTCTGAGCGGAGTCCGGACGGTTGCTGGGCCCCGCCTCAAGAGCCGGTCGGCGCGGGGCCGGGTGCCGCGCTGGCGCCTTCTGCCTGGTCGGCGTTGAGGCGGCTGAGGGCGACGGCAGCAACGGCCAGACCCGCGAGCAGCCCGACCTGGGCCGCCACCGGGCCGGCACCGGTTCTCAGCTGCTCGTCATAGACCACGACGCCCAGCAGGACGCTCAGCAGCGGGTCCACCGTGGCGATGACCGGGAGGCTCGTGTGCAGCGGTCCGGCGCGGAAGGCCAGCTGGGCGAGCAGCAGCCCCGACACACCGGTCACGACCAGGACGGGCAGCTGCCAGCTGCTCAGCATGGCGACGGGTCCGGAGTTCCCCCACACCTCGGTGGTGGCCTTGATGAGGACGGCCGTGCACGCGTACAGCGTCCCCACGGCGATCCCCAGCAGCGGCGCACGGCGCCGCGCCGGTCCACGCCGCGCGGCGAGGACGCAGGCGACGGCGAGCAGCAGGGCGAGGGCGGCACAGACCGCGGCGGGTCCACGGTCCGCCGCCTGCGGCCGCAGCTGGGGTGACGACGCGCCGGACACGACGAGGAAGCCGACGAGGCTCGCCACGAGCAGCGCGCCCCAGCCCCACTCCCGGCGGCTCATGGGGGTCCGCTGGCTGACGTGGGTGATCACGAGGGAGGTGAGCAGGGCGGTCACGAGCAGGGGCTGGACCACCGACACGGCGCCGAGGTGGAGGGCGAACCCCTGGAGCGTGAACCCGACCGCATCCGCCACGAGGGCTGCGAGCCACCAGCGGTGTCTCAACGTCGAGGCGAGGAACCGACCGGTCCGGACACGCGCCGGGCCGGAGGGTGTCGACGACAGTGCCGTCGCGCTGTGGTGCTTCAACGCCGTCGACACCGCGGCGAAGACCGTTGACGCGAGGGCGGTGGCCACGACGAGCGGGTAGTTCACGCGACCACGACCGATCGGAGCCGGGTCACGCGACCTCGACCGACGGGGACTCCCCGGTCGCCCCGGTCGCCCCGGTCGCCGCGCCTGCGGCCACGTAGGCCTGCTCGGTCATCCCGAGCACACCCTTCCAACCCACTCTCGTCTGGACGGTGAGGTTGTGGTCGTGCAGCCGGCGCCGCAGCGCCTCGTCGCGGGCGATCCGCGCGAGGCCCAGGGCGAGCTCCTCGTCGTCGTCGCACAGCAGGCCCTCGACCTCGTGCCGCACGAACTCGCGCACGCCGCCGGAGGACATGGCCACGACCGGCAGGCCAGCGCACCGTGCCTCGAGCGCAGCGATCCCGAACGACTCCCGGGTGGCAGGGGCGACGAACGCGTCGGCGGAACCCAGCAGCTCCCTGACCTCGTCCCTGGGCAGGCGCCCGCGGAAGGTGACGGCACCGGACACGCCGCGAAGCCGGGCATAGGCCTCCAGCACGGCGCGCCAGGGACCGTCGCCGGCCACGACCAGGTGGATCTGCTGCTCGGTGCCGAGGTGGTGCTGCGCACGGCGCAGCGCGCGCAGGAGGGCGAACGGTCGCTTGCGCTGGCTGAGCCGCATGACCGCCGCCACGACCACGGGTCGCTGCCCGGCAGCCCCTGGCTGGCGCAGGTCGGCACCGTCGCCGCCTGCGGCACGGTGGGTCGCTCGGCGTCGCAGGGAGCGCCAGTCGTCCTGGTCCACCCCGTTGGGTATGACGCGGACCTCGCGCTCCGGCCCGAGGATGCGACGCAGCGGCTGCGCGGCCGCGTCGCTGACGACCGTCCACACGATCGGCAGGCGGCTCCAGCCGCCCACGGCGTCGAGCGTGGACATGAGGGCATGCACGCCCACCCACAAGGAGTGGACGGTCACGACGGTCGGTATGCCGCGCCGGGACGCCGCGCGGGCCACGAAGAAGCCCAGCGGCGACAGCACGCCGACGTGCACGTGGACGACGTCGGCGTCGATGTCGGTGAGCGACCGGACGCCGGAGAGGGTGGCGCCGGGGTGCAGCGCGTGCTGCAAGCGGTGACTCGACCGCAGGCGCGTGACCCACGGCTCGTCCGGCCCCGGGGAGCTCGTCAGGACGCTCACCTCGTGCCCGGCAGCGCGCTGCCGGGCCATGAGGTCCGACACGTGCATCTCGATCCCGCCGAGCCGGGGCAGGTAGAAGTCGGTGACGTGCAGGATCCTCATGCCGCCCTCCCGGACCGCACCGGGTCGCACGCGGCGCCCCGCTCGTCGACCACGGTGGTCCCCGTCCGCTGCGGGGACCCGGCGCCGGGGACGGGCGTGCGCAGTCGCGCCTCCGGTTGGATGTGGGTCAAGCAGTTCCCTCCTGCGGCTGGCGAGGGCCGGGAGCAGCTCCTCGTCTCACTGGGTTTGCCGGCCCTCGTCGATGGAACGGCTGGGGCGAAGCCGGTGCCAGGACCGCCTCCGTGCGACATCCTGCCCCAGGCGAGCCCTCGAAGCCGGTACTTCAGGCTCCCCCTCGCCGGTCCGTCGCAAATTCGCACCGAACTCGTCGACCTCGTGCCCCTCTCCCGGGGACAGACGGCGAAGGCCCCCGGTCGGCGTCTCCGCCGGCCGGGGGCCTTTCGAGGTGGTGGGCGATACTGGGTTTGAACCAGTGACCTCTTCCGTGTCAAGGAAGCGCGCTACCACTGCGCCAATCGCCCGGGTGGTGCTGGGTTCGACTCCCCCGGGGGAGTCGGTCCGAGGTGGAGACGGGATTTGAACCCGTGTACGCGGCTTTGCAGGCCGCTGCCTCGCCTCTCGGCCACTCCACCATGAAGGCGGTCCAACCCTTCCGAGCGGATGACCGGGCTCGAACCGGCGACCTCAACCTTGGCAAGGTTGCGCTCTACCAACTGAGCTACATCCGCATTGCACGCGCTATTGGTGTCGTTCACGGGCTTTCACCCGCTGCGCGTGCGGTCAGACATTATCGGATCGGCGGACCCGTCTCCAAATCGGGTGCCACCGGTGTCATTTCGACCGGCTCCCGAGGGGATGGCGAGCACCGTCGCGGTCGCGCTCGCGACCCGGTTCCTCGCTCGCCGGCTCCCCCGCCTCGCCCTGCATGGGGGTCAAAGGCCCCCGGGCGGCCTCCCTCAGCCCGGCCACCGAGGACGACAGCGCCTCCTGGTCGTGCCGGACCCGCGCCCGCGCGGTCAGTCGCCGCCGGCCGCCACGGACGCCTCGTGCTCCCCCGACACCCCGGACACCGGTCGGCTGCGGGTTCCCGGCGGCAGGGACCGCCCCACCCCTGTCCGGCCCACCCGTGTCCGCGCGGGTCTCTGCGACCCGGTCGCGCACCCACTCCACGGTCTGCGCGCGCAGCGACGGACGCTCCTCGACCGGCCACAGCTTGCGCACCGCGGCGTTGAGCGCGGCCCCGATGAGGATCGCGATGGCGAGGGCGTACAGGAAGATCAGCAGCACGATCGGGGCCGACAGCGGCCCGTAGATGGACGTCCCGCCCCGGATCGAGGCCGTCACCGTCTCGCGCACCACGAACGAGGCCACGACCCATATGACGAGCGTGAGGGCCGCTCCCGGCACGTCCCGCAGCCACGGCGTGCGCCGCGGGGTGGAGATGTGGAAGAGGGTCGCGATGCTGGCGACCGCCCCGACGACCACCACGGGCCAGTACAGCCACGTGAGGAACCGCACCTGCTGGGGCAGCAGGTCGTTGACGACGGCCGGCCCGATCACGACGAGCGGCACGATGACGATCCCCACGAGCAGCGAGAGGAAGTACAGCGTCAGCGACAGGGCCCGCGTCCGCACGATCCCGCGCACGCCGGACTGGCCGTACATGATCGAGATGGTGTCGACGAAGACGTTGAGCGCCCGCGACCCCGACCAGATCGACAGAAGGAAGCCGATCGAGATGAGGTCGCCGCGGCCGTTCTTGAGCACCTCGCGGACCGTCGGCAGGATCGTGTCGTCGACGACGGAGGCGACGAGGAAGCGGCTCGAGAACTGCTGGATGCCGAGGATCACCCGCTCGACGATGTCCTCGCCGAGCCACTGCCCGACGTAGCCGACGCCACCGATCAGCCCGATGAGCAGCGGCGGGAGCGACAGCAGCATGAAGAAACCCGCCTCGGACGCCAGCCCCGTCACGCGGTACTTCATGCAGACCCGGACGGTCTCGACCGTGAGGCGCGCGAGCTGCAGCCCGCCGGGCACCCGGACGAGCGTCCGTCGCAGCCGGGCCCTGACACTCACCCAGCCACGGTATCCCGGCATAGGGTGCCTGACGTGTCCACCCACGCCGTCACCAACCAGGTGCCACCGCTGCCCGAGGCCAACACCCTGACGACGCAGCCGGCGCTGGCGGAGGGGCTCCGGCGCTGGGCCGACGACGCGGCATACCGGCAGGTCGAGGAGCTCGGCGCCCGGGCAGGCAGCGCCGAGGCACGGGCTTGGGCGGTGCAGGCCAACGAGTTCGAGCCGCGGCTGCGCACCCACTCCCCGCGAGGCGAGCGGGTGGACGAGGTCGAGTTCCACCCCTCGTGGCACGAGCTCATGCGCGTCGCCGTCGGTGCCGGGCTGACCGCCGAGCCCTGGACCGAGCCCGCCGGCACCGGCGCCCACGTCCGGCGCGCCGCCGGCTTCATCGCCTGGTCCGAGAACGAGCAGGGCCACCTGTGCCCCGTCTCGATGACGTATGCCGCGGCGCCCGCCCTCGCGGCGAACCCCGCCCTCGCGGCCGGTTGGGTCCCCCAGCTCGCCTCCCGCGACTACGACTTCGGGCTGCGCCCTGTCGCCACCAAGCGCGGCGCGGTCGCGGGCATGGGCATGACCGAGAAGCAGGGCGGCTCTGACGTCCGAGCCAACACGACGCGCGCCGTCGCGACGCCCGACGGGCCGCTCGGCGGCGGTGACACCTACCGGCTCACCGGCCACAAGTGGTTCTGCTCGGCGCCGATGAGCGACGCCTTCCTCGTCCTGGCCCAGACCGAGGCGGGCGTCGGGTGCTTCCTCGTGCCCCGGGTCCTGGAGGATGGCGAACGCAATCCCTTTGCGCTGCAACGGCTCAAGGACAAGCTCGGCAACCGCTCCAACGCCTCCTCCGAGGTCGAGCTCGACGGCACCTGGGGCGTGCGCGTCGGCGACGAGGGCCGCGGGATCCGCACGATCCTCGACATGGTCGCGGCCACCCGGCTCGACTGCATCCTCGGCTCGGCCTCGACCATGCGCGCGGCCCTCGTCCGCGCGATCCACCACGCGCGGCACCGCTCGGCGTTCGGGGCGCTCCTCGTCGACCAGCCGCTGATGCAGAACGTCCTGGCGGACCTCGCGCTCGAGGTCGAGGCTGCGACGACCCTCGCGCTGCGCCTCGCCCACGCGGTGGACGAGGGCGACACCGCCCTCTCGCGGCTCGGGGTCGCCGTCGGCAAGTACTGGGTCTGCAAGCGCACCTCCCCCATGGTCGCCGAGGCGCTGGAGTGCCTGGGCGGCAACGGCTACGTCGAGGAGAACGGCCTCGCCCGGCTCTACCGCGAGGCACCCCTCAACTCGATCTGGGAGGGCTCGGGCAACGTCAACGCGCTCGACGTGCTGCGCGCCGTCGCCCGCGAGCCCATGGCCGTCGAGGCGTTCCGCAAGGAGGTCCAGCTCGGCGCCGGCCACAGCGCCGTCCTGGACGCCGCCATCGACCGCGTCGACGACGTGGTGCGGTATGCCGCCGAGCCCGGCGCCGCCATGGGCGCCCGGTCCGTCGTCGAGCACCTCGCGGTGACCCTGCAGGCCTCGCTGCTCGTCCGGTACGCGCCCACGGAGGTCTCCGAGGCGTTCGTGGCCTCGCGGCTCGGCGGTGGCCACGGTGCGACGTTCGGCACGCTCGAGGCCGGCCTGGCGGCTTCGAGCGCACGCGCCCTCGTCGACCGGGCCTGGGCCGGCTGAGCGAGCACCGCGGCCGCGCGGCGGGCGCCGGGACCTGCGTCAGGTGCGGGCGAGCCGCTCCGTCTCCCCGGCTATGTCGAAGTCGGCCGGCGGCCACTGCGGGTCCATCCGCTCGAGGTGCTCCAGCACGAGGTTCTGGACGGCCAGCCGGGCGTACCACTTGCGGTCGGCCGGGACGACGAACCACGGCGCGATGTCGGTCGACGTCTTGTCCAGGACCGCCTGGTAGGCCTCCTGGTAGTGCGGCCACTGCATGCGCTCGTCGATGTCGCCGGGGTTGAACTTCCAGTACTTGTCGGGTCGCTCGAGCCGCTGGGCGAGCCGCGCCTTCTGCTCGTCGCCGGAGATGTGCAGCATGACCTTGACGATGGTCGTCCCGGCCGCGGCGACCTTGGCCTCGAAGGCGTTGATCTGCGCGTACCTCCGCGACCACACCGACCGCGGCACGAGCTCGTGCACCCGCACGATGAGCACGTCCTCGTACTGCGAGCGGTCGAAGACGCCGATCTGGCCCGGCGCCGGCAGCGCGTTGCGGATGCGCCACAGGAACGGGTGCCGCTTCTCCTCGGCCGTCGGCGCCTTGAACGACGTGTAGCTCACGCCCTGGGGGTCCATCTGGCCCACGACGTGGCGCATGATCCCGCCCTTGCCGGAGGTGTCCATGCCCTGGACGACGAGCAGCAGCGAGCGCGTCCCACCGCCCTTGGACTCGGCGTACAGCCGCTCCTGGAAGGCGCTGATCTCCCCAGCCCGCGCGGCCAGCGCCACCTCGCCGTCGGACTTGCCGCCGTCGAAGCCGGGCGTGGAGCGCGGGTCGAGGTCGGTGAGGGAGAACCCGGGCCCGGCGCGCAGCGCCTCGGTGAACGAGACCGGCGCCGGTGCCTCGTCCTTGACGTCCGGGACGTCGATGCCCGCGACCTTGGACTTCTTCGCCTTGCCCGCCTCCTTGGGGCCCTTGCCGCCCTTGCCCTTGCCGCCCTTGCCGTTCCCCTTGGCCATGGCGGCATCAAATCACTGCCAGCCCGGTCTCGCGAGGGACGTGAGCCGCGACAGGGCGCGGAAGTACTTCTTGCGGTAGCCCCCGCGCAGCATGTCGCCGCCGAACACCTCGCCCAACGGGAGACCGCTGGCGTACACCGGGATCCGCGCGTCGTAGAGCCGGTCGACGAGCACGACGAGCCGTAGCGCGACGGCCTGGTCGGTCACCTGCCGCACGTGCGTCCACCCCATCGCGGTGACACCCTCGAGCATCGCGCGGTACCGGCTCGGGTGGACAGTGGAGAGGTGTCGCGTCACGTCGACGAAGTGGTCGAGCAGCGCCTCGTCCTCGGCCGTCGCCGCCCTCACCTCGTCCTCGGGCAGCGGCGGCGGGCTGTCCACGGCGTCGCGGTGCCGGTAGTCCGGGCCGTCGACGGTGAGCACGTCGAACCGGGCCGACAGCGCCTGGATCTCGCGCAGGAAGTCCTCGGCGGCGAAGCGGCCCTCGCCCAGGGCGTCGGGCAGCGTGTTCGACGTCGCGGCCAGCGACACCCCGGCCTCGGCGAGCCGGGCGAGCAGCGTGGCCATCAGCACGGTGTCCCCGGGGTCGTCGAGCTCGAACTCGTCGATGCACACGAGCCGGTGGTCGCTCAGTGCCTCGACGGTCTGCTGGAACCCCAGTGCCCCGACGAGGTTCGTGTACTCGACGAACGTCCCGAACGCCTTCGGCCCGGGTGCCGCGTGCCACAGGGAGGCGAGCAGGTGCGTCTTGCCCACGCCGAAGCCGCCGTCGAGGTAGATGCCCCGGCCGTCACCCTCGCCGTTCCCGCGGCGCAGGCGCCCCAGCAGGCCGCCGCCGCGCCGCTCCCCCAGCCCCGCGGAATACGCCTCGAGGCGGCGCACGGCCTCGGCCTGGCTGGGCTGTGCCGGGTCCGGGCGGTAGGTGGAGAACCGCTCGGCGTCGAAGCGCGGCGGCGGTACCAGCTCGCGCACGAGGCGCGCGCGGTCCAGCTGCGGTGAGCGTTCGGTCAGGGAGCCAGGCACGGGGTGCAGCGTAATCAGGCACACTGCGCGCATGCGCATCCTCCTCGGCCCGAGCGGCTCCCCGGCGCCCGGCACCGTCCTCGACGAGCCGGCCCTGGAGCAGCTGTATGCCGTGCCGGCCGGCCGCACCTGGCTGCGCGTCAACTTCGTGTCCAGCCTCGACGGCGCGGTCACCGGCGCCGACGGCCGCTCGGGCAGCATCAACACCCCGCCCGACCACCGCGTGTTCGCACTCCTTCGGCGGCAGGCCGATGTGGTCGTCGTGGGCGCCGGCACGGTCCGGGCCGAGGGCTACCCCGCCCTGCGCGACGAGGACCCCGGGGCGCCGGTCCTGGCGGTCGTGAGCAACCGCGGCGTGCTCCCCGAGACCGTCGCCGCCATGACCTCGCCGCAGGGCGCGGCCGTCCTCGTCACCCGCAGCGGTGCCGACGCGAAGGCCCTCGACGACGCCCGCCGGGTGCTCGGGGAGGAGAACGTCATCCTGGCCGGCGACGAGGAGGTAGACCTCGTCGCCGCCCGGAAGGCGTTGGCGGACAGGGGACTTCACCGCATGCTCAGCGAGGGCGGCCCGGGCCTGTTCGGCTCGATGCTCGCGGCCGGGGTCGTCGACGAGGTCGACCTGACGTGGGCGCCGACCGTCGTGGGCGGCTCGCACGACCGCATCGTCAAGGCGGGCGACCTCGACGTGGCCCTGCGCCCGATGACCCTCGTCGAGGAGGACGGCACCGTGATCGGCCGCTGGGAGGTCGTGCCTAGCCCGCGGTGAACTCCGCCACCGAGCGCTCCCACCGCTCCGGGTCGGTGTTCCACTCCTTGGTGTGCCGGGCGGTGTCCCAGGGCTCCATCGTGACGAGGTCCGGGCGCGCCCGCGCGAGCTCGAGCGACGGTCCGACCGGGACGAACTCGTCGTCGACGGAGTGGATGAGCAGGATGTCGTGGCGCAGCTCGGAGGCCCGCGCGACCCAGTTGGTCTGGGCGACGTCGAGCGGGTCGTGCACCCCGACGAGCCGCCGTGCCGCACGGCGACCCATGAGCACGCGGCTCAGCTCGCCGATGGCGTGGGGTACGCCGTTGAGCTCGGCGTGGTGGGCGAGCACGTCGGCCCAGTCGATGACCGGGGCGTCGAGGACGACCCGCGCCACCTGGTCGGCGAGCGTCGAGCGCGCCAGGGTCTGCAGCACGATGGCGCCGCCCATCGACCACCCGACCAGGGTGAGCTCGCGCGCTCCCCGCCGCACGGCGTACAGGCCCGCGTCCTCGATGTCGCGCCACTCGGACAGGCCCAGGTTGTAGCGCCCGTCCGGTCCGCGGCGCGCGCCGAGGTCGTTGCGGTAGCTCGGGACGATGACGTTGATCCCGTTGTCGTGCAACGGCCGGATGGCGCGCAGGCACTCGTGGCGACGTGCTCCACGCCCGTGGACGAGCACGGCCCAGCGGTCGCTCCGGGCCTCGGCCGGCACGACCCACGCCGGCATCGTGCCCAGCTCGGTCTCGACGTCGACGTACTCCGTGCGCAGGCCGAGCGACCGGTCCGGCGGGCCCGAGAAGTAGTACTGGTTCCACCGGCCGTAGCCCGGCGCCAGGTGGCCGAAGTCCGTGCCGAGGACCCGCCTGCGCACGCGCCCCGCCCGCTCGTCGAGGTCGACGACGTCGCCCAGCCGGACGTGCCCGCTCTCGTGGTCGAGCCACAGGCCGTAGCGGCCGGGCACGACGGTCTCGGGCGTCACGCCGAGCGTGACCGTGCCGTCGTCGACCGTGAGCAGGTGGGTGTCGTCGGGGCGCGTGCGGTCCGGGGTGAGCGCCCTGCGGGCGACGTAGGCCGCGGCCCCCAGCGAGCCGGCCAGTCCGGTGGCGAGCACGGCGCCCCCGGCGACGGCAGCCGCGGCGCCTGCCCTGCGCGCCCCCGACCGATGCTGCTCGCCGGCACCGGGCTGCGTCATGCGGTCTCCGTCCCACCGAGGACGTCGGCGAGGTCGAAGCTCACCGGCTCCTCGAGCTGCTCGTAGGTGCACGACTCCGGGTCGCGGTCGGGGCGCCAGCGCGAGAACTGCGCCGTGTGCCGGAACCGGTTGCCCTCCATGTGGTCGTAGCGCACCTCGACGACCCGCTCGGGACGCAGCGGGGTGAACGACAGGTCCTTGCCGGCGTTCCAGCGGCTGCCCGCCCCGCTGGTCGGCGTGCGGCTGCCCATGTCCTCCTGGGCCCACGCCCACGGGTGGTGCTCGAAGTCGGTGACGAGCGGCTGCAGCTCCTCGAACAGCTCCCGGCGCCGGGCCATCGGGAAGGCGCCGATGACGCCCACGCTGTGCAGCGTGCCGTCCTCGGAGTACAGGCCGAGCAGCAGCGAGCCGATCGCGTCGGGGCCGCTCTTGTGGGTGCGGTAGCCGGCGACGACGCAGTCGGCGGTGCGCTCGTGCTTGATCTTGAGCATGAGCCGCTTGTCCGGCACGTAGGCGATGTCGAGCGGCTTGGCGATGACCCCGTCGAGCCCGGCCCCCTCGAACTGGTGGAACCACTCCTGGGCGACCTCGGGGTCGTCCGTCGCCCGGGTGAGGTGGATCGGCGGGGTCGCGCCGGCGAGCGCCTTCTCGAGGGCCTCGCGCCGCTCGGCGAAGGGCCGGCCCGTGTAGTCCTCGTCCCCCAGCGCCAGCAGGTCGAAGGCCACGAAGCTCGCCGGCGTCTCCGCGGCCAGCCGCTTGACCCGGCGGGCCGCGGGGTGGGTGCGGGGCGGCGGGGCGTCGCCGTCGAGGCGGTCGCCACCCGCCGGGCGGACGAGGGC
>NZ_JBHUYG010000079.1:0-21481 GCF_042668795.1 Pedococcus sp. NPDC057267
GCGGCATACCGGGTGGGGCCGGGGGTGGCGCGTCAGTAGCGGTAGTGCTCCGGCTTGTAGGGGCCGGCGACGTCGACGCCGATGTACTCGGCCTGCTCCTTGGTGAGCTCGGTGAGCTTGGCGCCGAGGGCGTCGAGGTGCAGGCGGGCGACCTTCTCGTCCAGGTGCTTCGGCAGCACGTAGACCTGCTTGTCGTACTCGTCGTTCTTCGTGAACAGCTCGATCTGGGCGATCGTCTGGTTCGCGAAGGAGTTCGACATGACGAAGCTCGGGTGGCCGGTGGCGTTGCCGAGGTTCATCAGGCGGCCCTCGGACAGGACGATGATCGAGTTGCCGTTGGTGAAGGTCCACTCGTGGACCTGCGGCTTGATCTGCGTCTTGGTCACGCCGGGGACGCGCGCCAGCCCGGCCATGTCGATCTCGTTGTCGAAGTGGCCGATGTTGGACACGATCGCCTTGTTCTTCATCTTCTGCATGTGCTCGGCAGTGATGATGTTGAAGTTGCCGGTCGTGGTGACGTAGATGTCGGCGATGTCGAGGACGTCCTCGAGGCGGGCCACCTGGTAGCCCTCCATCGCGGCCTGCAGCGCGCAGATCGGGTCGATCTCGCTGACGACGACCCGGGCGCCCTGGCCGGCCAGGGCCGAGGCGACGCCCTTGCCCACGTCGCCGAAGCCGGCGACCACCGCGACCTTGCCACCGATGAGGACGTCGGTGGCGCGGTTCAGGCCGTCGATCACGCTGTGGCGGCAGCCGTACTTGTTGTCGAACTTGGACTTGGTCACCGAGTCGTTGACGTTGATGGCCGGGAAGAGCAGGTCGCCGGACTGGGCGAGCTCGTACAGGCGGTGCACGCCGGTCGTGGTCTCCTCCGTGACGCCCTTGATGCCGGCGGCGACCGTGGTCCACTTCTTCGGGTCCTCGGCGATGGTGCGGCGGACGAGCGCCTTGACGACACCGAACTCCTCGGAGTCCTGCTCGTCGGTCGCGGGGACCTGGCCGGCGGTCTCCCAGTCACGGCCCTTGTGCACCAGCATGGTGGCGTCGCCGCCGTCGTCGAGGATCATGTTCGGGCCCTCGCCGCCGGGCCAGGTGAGGATCTCGTTGGTGCAGTCCCAGTACTCCTCGAGGGTCTCCCCCTTCCAGGCGAAGACCGGGACGCCCTGCGGGTCCTCAGGCGTGCCCTTGCCCACGACGACGGCCGCGGCGGCCTCGTCCTGGGTGGAGTAGATGTTGCAGGAGGCCCAGCGGACCTCGGCACCGAGCGCAGTGAGCGTCTCGATGAGGACGGCGGTCTGCACGGTCATGTGCAGCGAGCCGGCGATCCTGGCGCCCTTGAGGGGCTGGCTCTCGCCGAACTCCTCGCGCAGCGCCATCAGGCCGGGCATCTCGTGCTCGGCCAGGCGGATCTGGTGACGGCCGGCCTCGGCGAGGCCCAGGTCGGCAACCTTGTAGTCAAAGGACATGACGTATCTCCTGTAGTTGACTTCACGATGTTCGACCCGGCGCAGCCCATCTGGGCGTTCACGAGAGCGGGGTATCACCCGCGCCGGCGACCTCCCACTGTACCGGAGCGCGCCTCCGGAGCCCCAACCGAACGGGCTCGCGGTCGCCTCGGCGGGCGACTGGTGCCGGGGCGTCCTACGGTGAGGTTGACCGGCACCGCCCCGCGCCCGGTGAAGGGGTTCGGGAGCCGGGGCCGCGCAACACGCCCCAGACCCACAGGAGCAGCAGCCATGAGTGAGCCGAGCAGCGGCGTCCCGAGCGAGATCGCCGACGCCGAGGTCGAGCGGCCGGATGCCGAGCGCGAGGGCCGGTCGGAGCGGGTGGAGCTGGACGTCGACGAGGAGAAGCTCGAGGCCTGGGACAAGGTCAAGGGCGACTACCAGGTGGAGCCGGGCGGTGAGCCCGTGCCCAACAGCCAGGAGGAGCGGGTCGCACCCGGCGACGACGACCAGGAGAGCGACGGGGCGCCCGGCCCGTCCTGACACCGGTCAGGCACCGGAGACACCCGCGGCCACCAACTAGGCTGACCGGGTGACCCCTGCACTCATCCTGGTCCGCGCCCGGGACGAGCCCACCGCGGTGGCCTGCTGATGGCTGGTGGACTGTTCGCCCTGCTCGACGACGTGGCCGTCCTGGCCAAGGCGGCCGCTGCGTCGATCGACGACGTCGGCGCCGCGGCGGGGAGGGCCAGCCTCAAGGCGACCGGCGTCATCGTCGACGACACGGCCGTCACGCCGCGCTACGTCGAGGGCATCGAACCCGCGCGCGAGCTTCCCATCATCCGCACCATCGCGATCGGCTCCCTCCGCAACAAGATCCTGCTCATCCTCCCGGCAGCCCTGCTCCTCAGCCAGTTCCTCCCGGTCGCGCTCACGCCGTTGCTCATGCTCGGTGGCACCTACTTGTGCTTCAAGGGCGCCGAGAAGATCTGGGAGCGCCTGAGCGGGCATGACGAGGAGGGCGCGGCGGACGACGGCACCGGGGCCGACGAGAACGAGATCACGCGCAGTGCCATCCGGACCGACTTCATCCTCAGCGCCGAGATCATGGTGATCTCGCTGAACCAGGTGACGAGCGAGCCCCTCCCCAGCCGCGCAGTCATCCTCGTCATCGTCGCGCTGCTCATCACGCTCCTCGTCTACGGCGTGGTGGCCCTCATCGTGAAGATGGACGACGTCGGCCTGCACCTGTCGGGGACGGGGTCCGGCGTGACCCGCTCTCTGGGCCGAGGTCTGGTCCACGGCATGCCCCGTCTGCTGTCCACCCTGTCCGCGGTGGGCGTCGCCGCGATGCTCTGGGTCGGTGGCCACATCCTCTTGGTGGGACTCGACGACCTAGGGCTCCACGCTCCGTACTCGTGGGTGCATCACGTGGAGGAGGCCGTCCACGACGCCACCGGTCCCCTCGGCGGCGTGCTCGGCTGGGTCACCAACACCGCGGGCTCTGCCATCCTCGGCCTCCTCGTGGGCGCGGCCGTTGTGGCAGCCGTCCACGCTGCTCATTCCATCCGAGGAGGCCGGGACCACCTGCCGGCCTAGGGAGGTCGTCCCTTTGGCTCCGCTTTACTGCACGGGACCAGCGACCGCCGGAATGACTCCATACTGCACCGAGTGAGCACCAGCAGGCCCCGGGTCGAGCCGATAGGGCTCGTCCCGGGGGCCGGATCGAGGAAGCGTCGATTGAACGCTTCGGCAGCTCGTCGTCACGCGCCGACGGCGCTGTTCTGCTTGTTGCTTCTCTTGACGGCGCGGACGGCGGGAACCGGTCTCTCCGACCCCGACACCCCGTGGCACGTGCTGGCAGGACGCCATCTGTGGACCACGGGGGCCTTCAGCGGACCCGATCCGTACTCTTCGTTCACCACGAAGCCATGGGTGCTCAACCAGTGGTTGCCCGATCTGCTGCTGGCTGCGGCAGATCACCTCGGCGGCCTGCCAGCCGTGGTGTGGCTGGCACAGGCATGGCGCGTGCTCCTGTGCGTGCTCCTGCTCATCGCCTGTCGCCAGCGGGCGGACGGCTTGTCGGCCGCATCCGTGGCGGCAGTTGCTGTGCTTGGAACGGCCGACAGCCTCAGCCCGCGTCCCCAGCTCGTGGGCTTTGCGCTTCTCGTCATCACTGTTTCCGCGTGGCTGAACACTGCGTCGGACGGTAGGCCCAGGTGGTGGCTTCTGCTCGTGGCGTACGTGTGGGCCTGCTCGCACGGCACCTGGGTCGTCGGCGTGACGGTTGGAATAGCAACCATCCTGGGAATGCTCGCCGATCGTCGACTCGATCGAAAGTCGGCACTTCGACTCGCGTCCATCCCGTTGGGGAGCGCGGCCTTGGCGGTACTCACGCCTCTCGGTCCCGCTCTGTTGACCTCCTTCCAGACCGTCCATGCCGTCAGCCCGTACATCCAGGAATGGCGCGCACCCACGTCGGCCACCTTGTCCGTCATCGCAACCTCGGCACTACTTCTTGTGGTTCCGGTCGCGTGGGTGGCCCGACGTTCCACGTGGTCTTGGACATACATGACGCTGTGGCTCGTCGGACTGGTCTGGTCCGTCAGCAGCATGCGAACCGTCGCCGTGGGCGCCATCATCGTGGCGCCTATTGCCGCTTCAGCGGTCAGTGCAGCGGTGCGTCATCGACGCCGGCCTGTCAGTACCGCAGAACGAGTCCTCGTAGCATGGGCGGCCGCGCTCTCGCTGGTGGCGTCGGCCGTGCTGGCCGCCCACACCCCCGAGACGCCGGTCGGGGTGCCGCATCGTTTCGACACTCTTCTCTCGAACCTGCCCGCTGGGACTGTTGTGTACAACGCCGACGCGTTGGGTGGGTGGCTCATGTACAGCCACCCGCAGCTCTCCCACACGGCCGACACCAGGGCGGAGATCTACGGCCCGATCCTCGCGCGTTCCTACCTCGACGTCATGGCCGCCCGGCCCGGCTGGGAGGAGGACCTTGAACACTTCGCCCCGCGTGCCGTCATTCTGGAGAAGGGGCTTCCCGTCGTGGATGCGCTGCGCTCCCGGGGGTGGCAGGTCTTGGGCGCGGACGCGGGGTACGTGCTGCTCGAGCCGGGGACGCCTCGGTAGCCTCACCCGCATGGCCACCCCCGAAGGCACCCTCTCCTGGGCGCCCGCCACCGAGCACCCGCACCTCCTCGCGCCGCCCGTGGCCGCCGCCCTGGTCCAGGCCCCCTCCGCCCGGGTCGCGTCGATCGACCCGACGCTGGCCGACACGGCCGCCTTCTGCGAGGCATACGACAGCGACCCGGCGCACTCCGCCAACTGCGTCGTCGTGGCCGGCAAGCGGGGCGGCGAGGTCCGGCGGGCCGCGGTCCTGGTGCTCGCCACCGACCGGGCCGACATCAACGGGGTCGTCCGGCGGCACCTCGACGTGCGCAAGATCAGCTTCGCGCCGATGGACGAGGCGGTCGCCCTCACCGAGATGGAGTACGGCGGCATCACGCCGGTCGGCCTGCCGGGCGACTGGCCGGTCCTGGTCGACCAGGGTGTCCTCGCGGCGGGGACCGTCGTCATCGGCAGTGGCATCCGCGCGAGCAAGCTCCTCGTTGCCGCCACCGAGCTCGCCGCCCTGCCCACGGCCGAGGTCCTTCCGCTCTCCCTCTGACCACCCGCACCGGCCACGACGCGTGGGGGCCCCTCGGGCGTCAGCCGCGCCCCGTGCGGTCGGCGAGGTCCGCGACGTGCGGGGAGACGCCGGGGTCGAGCCCCAGCCCGAGCGCCAGGTAGGTCGCGGCGAAGTCGGTCGTCGCCATCAACCCGGCCAGCCGCGTCACGGGCTCCCCCGGGCCCGCCACGACTTCGGACACGCGCGCCCCGGCCTCCCGGGCCGAGTCGGCCACCGTGTCGGCCAGCCGCAACGCCTCGTCCGACTCCCGTGTCGGCGGCTCGACCGGCGCGTCACGCAGCATGAGCAGCGACAACCGGGGTGAGGCCGGCCCGTCGAGGTAGGGGTCGGCGAAGATGTCCGCCTCGGCCCGGTCGCTACCGCGGCGGGGTCCACCGGTCCCGCCGGGGTTGCCCACCCCGGAGAAGGCCGTCGTGAACGGCCCGTCGAGGCAGGACACCACCTGCGCCGCGTCGTCCGGGAGCTCACCCGTCGTGGCAGGCACCCGAGCCGTCCGCGCGAGCATCGAGGCGGCGCGCAGGGCGGCCACGCCGGCCAGCGGCCCGTCGCCCAGGATCACCGGCACGCCGTCGGCGAGGTCGGTGGCGAGCACCTTGGCCGGGTTGACGAACGACTCCGACGACGGGCGGCAGGCCTCCGCCACCTCGTCGAGCCGGTCCGCGGTCTCGTGGAGCACGCGCTCGTCGACGTGGACGAGCCCCAGCCTCCCGGCCCCCAGCAGCACCGGCGCCAGCAGCGACCACAGGGCCGTCCGGGACGACGCGCGCTCCCGCCCCACGCCGATGTGCACCCCGCGGGCGCGGGCGCAGGCGTCGGCGAGCGGCGAGTCCGAGGCCCCGACCGTCAACAGCGCGGCGCCGCGCCGGGCCGCCTCGGCGGCCAGGGCGAGGGGTCCGGCCGCGCGCCCGGACAGGGACACCGCGATGACGAGGTCCAGCGGCCCCACCCACCCGGGCAGCGGCACGTTGCGCCGGGTCGACACCGGCACCGGGGACCCGGGCTCGGCCAGCAGGTCGAGCACGTCGCAGACGACTGCCGAGCCGCCCAGCGACGCCACGAGCACCGACCTCGGACGCTCTCCCCCGGCGACGCGGTCGATGCCGCCCTCCGTGGCGAGCGCCACCGCCTCGCGCACCTGGGCGCCGGCCGTGGCGAGCCCGCGCAGGGTCTGCCGCGAGTCGAGGGCGGCGACCGCCTCCTCGCTGTCCATGCGAGCCTCGTCGAGGAACGGCGCCATGACGGCCTCGGCTCAGGCGGGCTTGCGGGCTTCGTCGACCAGGAGCACCGGGACACCCTCGTCGATGCGGTACTGCAGGCCGCACGAGGTGTTGGTGCAGTGCAGCTCGGCGCCGGTCTCGCCCTGGGCGTCGGCAAGCTCGGAGCGGCATGCCGGGCAGCGCAGGATCTCGCGCAGCCAGGGCTCGATGGAGGCGGTCGCCCCCGTGTCGTGCGCCATCACTGTTCTCCTCTCACCAGGGCGAGGACATCGTCCCGCACCCGTGCCATCGTGTCTGCATCGGCGGCCTCGACGTTGAGCCTCAGCAGCGGCTCGGTGTTCGAGGCGCGCAGGTTGAGCCACCACATCGGGTCGACGTCGCCACCCGCGTGGGTCGCGGTGAGGCCGTCCAGCTCGTCGAACTCGGCGCCCTGCCGCGCCGCCCACTCGCGCACCCGCCCGGTCGCGGCGCCCGCGTCGGTGACCGTCGAGTTGATCTCTCCGGACGCGGCATACCGGCTGTATGCCGCGGTGAGCCGGCTGAGCGGCCCGTCCTGCTCGCCGAGGGCCGCGAGGACGTGCATTGCCGCCAGCATCCCGGTGTCGGCGAACCAGAAGTCGCGGAAGTAGTAGTGCGCACTGTGCTCCCCACCGAACACCGCGTCCTCGCGCGCCATCTCGGCCTTGATGAACGAGTGGCCGACGCGGGTGCGGATGCCGCGCGCGCCCTGCTCGCCGATGATCTCGGGGACGGCGGCCGAGGAGATGACGTTGTAGACGATCCCGACGTCGGCGGCGTCGCGGCCGGCGGCGACCTCGCGGGCGACCTCGCGGGTCGCGACGAGGGCGGTGACCGCGCTCGGGCTCACCGGCTCCCCGCGCTCGTCGACGACGAAGCAGCGGTCGGCGTCGCCGTCGAACGCCAGGCCGATGTCGGCGCCCTCGCGCTTGACCGCGGCCTGCAGGTCGCGCAGGTTCTCCGGCTCGAGCGGGTTCGCCTCGTGGTTGGGGAAGGTGCCGTCGAGCTCGAAGTAGAGCGGCACGACGTCCAGCGGCAGCCCGGGCAGCCCGGCGCCGGTGCCGAGGACCGCGGGGACGGTGTGGCCGCCCATGCCGTTGCCCGCGTCGACGACGACCTTGAGCGGACGGCCGCCGGACAGGTCGACGAGGCCGCGCAGGAACGCCGCGTAGTCGGCGAGGACGTCGCGCTCGTGCAGCGTGCCCGGCTCGACACCGGCCGGGCCCGCGGAGGTCCCGGAGTCCAGCAGCGCCTGGGCGGTGTCGCGGACCGTGGCCAGACCGGAGTCCTGGCCGACGGGGCGCGCGCCGGCACGGCACAGCTTGATGCCGTTGTAGCGGGCCGGGTTGTGCGAGGCCGTGAACATGGCACCGGGCAGGTCGAGCGCGCCGCTGGCGTAGTAGAGGCCGTCGGTGCTGCACAGTCCGATCAGAGTCGCGTCCAGCCCGTGCGCCGTCACCCCCGCCGCGAAGGCCCGCGACAGCTCCGGCGAGGAGGGGCGCATGTCGTGGCCGATGACGACGCCGGTGGCCCCGTCGGCAGCGACGAGCTGGGCGAACGCCGCCCCGATCACCCACGCCACGTCGACGTTCAGCTGCTCGGGGACGACCCCACGGACGTCGTAGGCCTTGACGAAGTCGGTCAGCACGGGAACGGGCACGGTACAGACCCTAGCGGGGCCGCCGGCTCCGGCGGTCGCAGGCTCAGAGGTCGCGCAGGACGCGCAGGTGCCCGCGGCGGCTGGTCTCGACGGCGCCCGAGGACCCCTCCTCGACCTGGCCGACGACCCGGGAGGGGGCCGGCGGCTCGCCGAGCTTGGGACGCCCGGCCTCGCGGACGGCGTTGGCGAGCGCCAGCAGGTCGTCGTGGGAGGGCTCGGGCTCGACGTACTCGCCCGACAACCGCACGATCTCCCACCCGCGCGGAGCGGTCAGCCGGTCGGCGTGGTCGGCGCACAGGTCGTAGGTGTGCGGCTCGGCATACGTGGCCAGGGGCCCGACGACCGCGGTCTGGTCGCCGTAGACGTAGGTGAGCGTGGCGATGGCTGCCTTGGGGCACGCGGTGCGGGAGCACCTTCTCGACAGACTCACGCGAGGACTGTATGCCACGGCTCCGACAGTGCCGCCCCGGCACGCCGTAGGGTGGCTGCGTGAGTTCGACCCGAGGGGTTTCAGGGCGGGGGCGCGGGCGCACCCGCGACCGGCGCGGCCGCGGCCTCCGGGGCCCCCTTGCATGGCCCGCCGTGCCCGCGATGGCGACGCGGCGCGAGCAGTTCGACGACCTCGTGCTCGACAGTGCAGCCCGGCTCGAGGGACGCGTCGGGCCCCGGATCCGGGACGTCGAGTTCGCCGTCGAGGACGTCCCGCCGTCCGACCCCGCGCCGTGGGAGCGTGACGGCGTCCCCCTGGGGCGCACCTTCCCCGCGCACGGACGCCAGCCGGCCCGGGTCGTCGTCTACCGGCGCCCGGTCGAGAACCGGGCGGAGAGCTCCCGGGAGCTCTCCGCGGTCGTCCAGGACGTCGTCGTCGAGCAGGTGGCCGCCCTGTTCGGGCTGAACCCCGACGAGCTCGACCCGCGCTACGACGACGAGTAGCCGGCTCGGAGCCTCACCGGCGCACGGGAACCACGCAGGGAGTCAGGCGCTGCCGACGGGGGCGACGGCTGCCGGTCGGCTCGGCAACCCTCTGGTCGCCTCGAGGCGTCGCGGTCAGCCCTGGGGTGCCTCGCGCACCGCCACGGTGCTCGAGCGCAGGGTCGTGTCCCGCAGGGGCGTGCTCGAGATGAGGGTCCCGGACGAGTCGACACCCGACGAGACGACCCCTGCCCGCAGCGCTCCCGCACCCGTGACCCGGTGCACCCACACGGACGAGGCCGCGCTGACGTCGACGGTGGTCGTGCTGTCGGCGGCGACCGACACGCGGTCGGACGTGGCGTTCCCGGCCCCGTCGACGGTGACGACCTCCACCCCGGTGGCCGCACCCGTGGCCGTCAGCAGCAGGCTGCGGCGCACCACGAAGCCGTCCGGCGTCCCCGCCGGCTTCGCGAGCGGCATACCTGCCACTCCGTCGATCGCAGGCGTGGACGAGCTCCACGCGAGGTCGCCCGGCTTGCCGGGCCCGTCGCGGACCACCATCGCGGCGGCGGCGACCGGGTGGTCGGCGCGCACCTGCAGGGCGACCGACCCGCTCGGCAGACCGGAGAGGTCGAAGTCGTGGACCGCGCCGCCGTCGACCCGGACGACGCCCCCGGTGGGCAGGGCGCGGGGCCCGTTGCTCGTCAGCACGCGGGCCTGGACGACGGCCTCGTCCCGGCCGGGGACGACCACGCG
Organism: Pedococcus sp. NPDC057267; assembly: GCF_042668795.1. Classification (NCBI taxonomy): domain Bacteria; kingdom Bacillati; phylum Actinomycetota; class Actinomycetes; order Micrococcales; family Intrasporangiaceae; genus Pedococcus; species Pedococcus sp. NPDC057267. The sequence continues at coordinate 9,703 of NZ_JBHUYG010000079.1, forward strand.
CAGGGTCGCGTGCCCGTCGACCGACACGGCGGGGACAACCTGCTCGCGCGACGGCGACGCGCTGGGCACCGCGTCGTCCGAGCCGGCCGGGCGGGTGCCGTCGAGCCAGGTGTCCGCCACGACAGCCCCGACGACGCCGCCGTGGGCGACGACGTGGACCGCGGGGTTGGCGAGGTCCGAGGAGATCGAGTCGATCAGGAAGGCCGTGCGGCCGTGGGCCGGCACCACCAGTCCGGAGCCGCCGGGCGAGGCGACGGGGCCCTGGGCGCCGTGCAGCGTGACGTCCACGGACACGGGGTTCCCACCCGGGTTGGTGAGGACGAGGCGCTCCTGGCGGCCGGGCGCGCCACCGCCGGCGAGCAGCCACAGGTCCGAACCCGGTTCCCCGCAGGCGGTCACCGACAGGGCACGGCGGTCGCCGGACGGCACCAGCCACGACTGTGCGGCGGCGAGTCCCGGGGCGAGGTCCTGGGTGGCACTGACCTCCACGCCGGTGGCGGCCGCCACGGTGGTCGCGGTCCCGGCGCCACGCCGAGTCGCCGGGGACCCCAGGGCAGCTCCCCCGGGCATGGTGCGCAGCGTGACGCTTCCTCCGCTCCCCTGTGGCCGGGTGCTGCCGAGCACCCGGTCCGGCGCGGTGACCGCAGCCACCCCGCCGGGTACCGGCTCGTCAGCGAGGCCAGGCACACCCCGCAGCTCGGGACCGGGGCACAGCAGGGAGGAGTCGCGCACGGCCGCGCTGGCTGTCGAGGGCGGGGTGGTCCGGGCACCGGACCCGATGGCGAAGGCGCCGTCGTGCTGGGTGGCGGCGAGGACCACCCCCGCACCGGCGGCGGCGACCAGGACGGTGCGGACGAGGGCTGCGACGGGGACGGTCATGGACGCCTCCGGGACGCACGGTTGCCGAACGGGATCGCCAGGAAGGCCGCGACGAGCAGGGTCAGGCCCTGCAGCCAGCGCCAGTAGGTGTCGCCCGGCAGGACGGTCACCTCGATCCGGTGGGAGCCGGCCGGGACCGGGTACGCCGCGGTGTCGCCCGCGGGCGCCAGGACCTGTCCGTCGCTGGTGACCCGGGCGTGCCGGGTCCATGCCTGGGGCTCGGCCAGGACGAGCGTGGTGCCCTGCGGGGCCACCACCTCGGCGTCCAGCCGCCCGTGGTCGCCGGAGGTGGGGACGACCTGCTCGGAGGACCTGGTGGCCAGCCGGGCGCGTGCGGGGGCGAGGCTGTCGTCGGCCGCTGCGCCACCCCCGGGCAGCACCCGCCAGAAGATCGTGCCGTCGTGCTCACCGAGGCGGCTGAGGCCCGCGGTCGCGTCGAGGGCACGCACCCGCGGGTCGTCGGCGTCGGCCTGCAGCCCGACGAAGCCGACGGCAAGGTCGGACAGCACGGCCGTGGGGCTCGTGGTGGGGGGGTCCCCCTCCTGGAAGAGGGCCGTGACGGCGCTGGACAGCGTCCGGGTCTCAGGGCCGTCGGTGGGCACCGGCAGGGAGCGCGCCACGTCGCCCGGCTCGCGGCCGACGAGGCGGTAGGACAGGCCCTGGCCCAGCGGGGCGACGAGGACCATCCTGTTGGAGATGCCGCTCTCGGCCTGGTCGACGGCCACGGCCGGCCGCGGGTCGGACCAGGCGCCCAGCGTGGATCCCAGCGTGCGCCACGACGTCCACCCCGCGCCCAGCAGGACCGCCGCGACGAGCGCGGCCCCCACCGGCCAGCGCAGCAGCGCGAGCCAACCGCCGCGGGCGCGCGACAGGGGCAGGCCGTCGGCACCGACGAGGGCGGCGCCGAGGAGCCCCAGCGCCCACAGCAGCAGGCCGGTCCCGGGCCAGGCGGTGACGGGCCCGCCGGCGTGCGGCAGCCCGTCGGGCACGGTGCCGACGACGAGTCGGGGCGCGACGAGGGCGTAGCCCAGCCCGGTGAGGCCGACCAGCGCGAGGGCGCCGGCGGCCGCGCCCCGGCGCCCCACGCGCAGCTGCGCGAGCAGCCCGACCGCGACCACGGGAGCGGAGAACAGGACCGGGAACGAGCCGGGGCCCCCCGGGTACAGCAGGGCGAGCTGCCACGGGGCGGCCTGCGCGGTGCCCCACACGGCCAGCCCGGGTCCGGTGACGAGCAGCGCCGGCCGGCCGAGGACGGCGCCCACGAACGGCCCCAGGAGGGCGAGCGGTCCGGCCAGGAGGGCCAGACCGCGCCAGCGGCGGCCCCCGGGGCCGACGACGAGGAGCACGAGGCCGGCCAGCAGCACGGGCACCAGGAGGACGGGCGCGAAGGCGCCGAGCACCCCGGCCGCCAGCACCGTGGCGGCCGTGGCCGTCGCGGTGCCCGCGCGACGCGCCGCCAGCGCCACACCGGCGGCGACGAGGGGCAGGAGGACGGCGGCGACCACGCCGCCGAGCCGGCCACCGGCGACCGCGGACGTGAGCACCGAGGTGCTCGACCAGGCGAGGGCAGCCAGGGCGCGGGGCCAGCGCGAGCGGGTGACCACCCGGCCGGCGAGGTATGCCGCGGCCGTGGCCAGCGGGAGTGCGAACGTCACCAGCAGCGCGACGGCGGCACCGGCGGGCGAGTCCGGGGCGGACAGGAACGGCACGTGGGAGACGACCCAGGCCAGGCCGGCGAGCACGACGAGGTGCGGTCCCGCCTCGCCCGTCGAGCCGAGGCCGGGACCGTGCCAGCCGTCGAGCCACGCGTGCAGGAGCGAGGACGACGTGGCCCGCACCCCCATCAGCTCACCGCCGCTCATCCCCGAGCCGAGTCGGTCGACCCAGCTGCCGCCCAGGTCACGGGTGGCGACCACCGCGACGACCGCCATGAGCGCCACGGCGACCAGGCCGGGGTTGCGGGCGGTGCGGGAGGCCCAGGTCGAGCCGAGGACGTGCAGGTCCTGCGCCTCGTCGGCGACGGGGCCGGACTCGACCCCCTCGACGCGGACGTCGTCGGCGTCGTCGACCCCGACCTGGTCGTGGATGAGGTCGGTCGTGTGGCGCAGCACGGTGCGCGGCGGCACGAAGAGGCCGTGCAGGTCGCGGCGCCGGACGCGGCGGGTGCCGCGCGAGCGCCACCGGGCACCGAGGACGCGGCCGGGCGTGAGCACCGCCCCCACGTCCGAGAGCTCGGCCCAGGCGGCTCGGGGTCGCTTGGCCAGCAGGAGTGCGGCCGCGGCGGCCACGCTGGTCAGGAGGATCCAGGCGGCGAGGAAGGGCACGGCCCAGAGCGCGCACCGGGCCAGGGCGACCCGTCGGGCCTCCCGGCGGCGGCGGGACGAGAGGTCGGCCGGAGGGGCGCCACCTTCGGGGACGGGTGCGCCGGTCCGGACGGTGGCGCGGGGCACGACGACGACCCGGCGACCCGACTGGTGCGCCCGCCAGGCGAGGTCGACGTCCCCGCCGAAGTCGCCGAGGGCCCGGTCGGGGCCGCCGAGGAGCTCGAAGAGGTCCTGCTCCACGAGCATGCCGGTCGAGGGGACCGCGAGGACGTCGGTGCGGCGGTCGTACTGGCCCTGGTCGGGCTCGCCGGGCGCGGGGGCCGGGATGACCCGCCCGGAACGGGTGAGCTGGAGGCCGACCGAGTGCAGCGCACCGGGGCGATCCCAGTCCAGGAGCTTGGGGCCGGCCACCCCCACGGAGGGGCTGCGGCGGACCGCGTCGAGGAGCCGGGCCAGGGTCATGGGCGCCGCGACGCTGTCCGAGGTCAGCACCCAGACGTGGCGCACGACGTCGTCGGACCGGTCGGCGGTCCCGGCTGTCAGTGGTGGGTGGGAGGTTTCCGCCAGGGCGGTGCGGACCGCCGCGGACACCGAGCGGAGGCGCGGGACGGTGACGTAGAGGATCTCGGGGACGGCCGAGGCGAGGCCGTCGTGGGCCCGCACCCGCTCGACGGCGTTGCCGTCGAGGCCGGCGTCGACCACGACGAGGCGGTCGGGGCGGCGGGTCTGCCGAGCGAGGGAGTCGAGGGTCTGGTCGAGGGCTGACACGGGGCCGCGGAGCACGAGCACCGCGGTGACCACGGCGTCGGCGAGGGACCCACCCGAAGGGTCGGTCAGGCCGTGCTGGGGTGGGGCAAGCGTCATGCGCTCGTCACGAGGGGGCCGCCGCGCGGGCGGCTAGACCGCACGCTTCTTGAGCTTGCGGCGCTCGCGCTCGGACAGCCCACCCCAGATGCCGAACCGCTCGTCGTTGGCCAGTGCGTACTCGAGGCACTCGGACCGGACCTCGCAACCGACGCAGACCTTCTTGGCCTCGCGGGTCGAGCCGCCCTTCTCGGGGAAGAACGCCTCGGGATCGGTCTGGGCACACAGCGAGCGCTCCTGCCAGGACAGCTCGCCCTCGTCGCCCCCGTCGAGGGCGATCAACTGAAGTTCCTGCACGGCTTCCTCCTCGACCCGGTGCCGCCGTCGTCGTGACCGGTTCGTCACAACAGTGGAATTACACGCGTGTCATACGTGGTTCGTCAAGCCGAACTCTGATATCCGCCCAATCGGAGGAGGGGGACGGACCCGGGTGCCGTCAGGTGCGGTTCATGAGGTAGAGCGCGCGGGCGGGGCACAGGCGGACGGCGGCCTCGACGTCGGACGGGTCGTCGTGCCCGCCCCCGGGGGCGAGGACGGGATAGCCCCACTCGTCGAGCTCGATGGTCCGGGGCAGCAGGCTCGCACAGATCCCGTGGCCGCTGCAGGCCACCCGGTCCACGCGCAGCTCGGCCGCTCCCCCTGGGGACGCGGCGGTCCTCGCCGGGCCGCCGAGACTCATGCCGCCACCCCCGAGGTGGTCGAGCAGCGGCCGGACGCGTGCTCCTCGAGGTGCTCGGCCAGCACCCGGACGGCCGAGGTGGCAAAGCCCGCGACCCCGTCGGGGAAGCGGCAGGCCCCACGGCCCTGCAGCAGCTCGGCCCGTCGGCCGATGCGGTCCAGGGCGGCGTCCCAGCTGCGCGACACCGCGCCACCGGCCAGCAGCTCCCAGTCCTCGGCCAGGGCAGGCACTCCGAACATGCACGGCCCGCACTGCCCCGCGCTCTCGCCCGCGGCATACCGCAGCCACCGCGCCACCTCCTCGACCGGGCACGCGGCAGGGTCGAACACGTGGACCACACCGGGGCCGGTGCTGGTGCCGTACGGCTCGAGGTCCGCGCTCGACCACCGCAGCACCCGGGCCTCGTCGGCGGACAGCAGCACCCCACCGAGGCCACCGACGACGACGGGACCCTCGGGCAGGGGGCCGCCGGCGGCCTCGACGAGGTCGGCGAGGCGGACGCCTGCGGCGGTCTCGACCACGCCGGGCCGGTTCACCGCGCCGCTCACGGTCACCAGGCGCGGGCCCGGCTCGGCGGCCGTCCCGTGCAGCCGGAACCACTCCGGCCCGTGCTCGAGCACCTGGGCGACCCGCCACACGGTCTCGGCGTTGAGGACGACGGTGGGCGCGACCCGGCGGCCGGTGGAGTCCGAGCCGCCGCCGACGAACGGCGCCCGCTTGGTCATCGGCCGGGCGAGGCCGCCCTGGGCCAGGGAGATCAGCGAGGACTCCTCCGAGGAGACGTACCGGTGCGGCACCTCCAGCACGGGGAGGCGGGCCGCGTGCAGCCGCGCCGCCGTGGCCGAGCCCCGGTGGGCGGCGAAGAGCACCCGCTTGCGGGCGACGGCGCGCGCGCCGCGGACGAGCTCGTCGAGGTGGTGCTCGACGACGAAGGCGTCCTTGGCCGCCCCGAGCTCGCCGTCGCAGGCGTTGACGATGAGCGACGCGCGGTGCTGGTGCGCGGCCCGGAGCTTGGTGGCCGTCGGGAAGGCGGCTCCGCCGCGCCCGGTCAGGCCGGCGGACTCGAGCTGGGCGAGAAGGTTCATGACCACTCCTGGAGGGCGACGGCACGACGGCGGTCGCGGTCGTGGTGGGTGCTGACCGCGCGCCAGGCGAGGGCGGCGAGCCCGATCGCGGCGCAGGCGAGGGTGGCCCCCCGCAGCAGGGGCTGGTTGGCCGTGCCCATCGCCCAGCCGTGGACGACGGCGGAGGGCCACAGCGCGAAGGCGAGGACGTGCACCGCCTTCCAGAGCCGCTCGGGCAGGCGGTGGCGCAGCAGCGAGGTGACCACGAGCGCGATCACGAGGTCGAACGCGATGGTCCCGAACCCGACCCACAGGGGCTGGTAGCCGGAGGTGAACGGCAGGAAGGCCGAGACGAGGTCGATGTTGACGTAGGTCTCCCCCACGGCGGTCGCGATGTGCGCGAGCAGGAACGTCGTCGTCCCGAGGGCCAGCGAACGGTGCAGGCCCATCACGACGGCGGGCGAGACGCGGTGAGGTGCCCGGCGACCCGAGGTGAGCGCCCCGAGGACGAGCACCGCGGTCAGCAGCGCGAGGCTCACCACGCCGGTGGCACGCGAGGTGTACCAGAGCAGCTCGTTCATGCCGCACTCCCCGTGAGGTCGTGGCGGGCCGGGTCCGGCCAGCCGGGCGTGGTCGTGACGGCACCGTCCGCGGCGCGGTCGAGCCGGGCCGGTATGCCGTGCCGTGCCAGCCAGGCGGGCGCGTCCGGTCCGAGGACGACGGCCGCGGTCGAGGCGGCGTTGGCCTCCACGGCCGTGGCGCCCGCGCAGGTGACCTGCTCCCAGTGGCTGGAGGCGGTGCGCCCGGTGCGCGGGTCGACGATGTGGTGGCGGGGCTGGCCGCCCTGGGTCCAGGTGCGCCGGGTGGTCGAGGAGGTCGCGAACGCCTGCCCCGTCCCGGTCACCACCTGGCGCTCCTCGCCGAACGTCCCCTCGATGCCGATCTGCCAGCCGCCGGGCGGCAGGTCGCCGGAGACGGCGATGTCGCCGCCGAGCCCGACGAGGAACCCGCCGGGCAGCGTGGCGGCCAGCCGGGCGGCAATGACGTCGGCGGCGTGCGCCTTGGCGCCCGCACCCAGGTCGAGCAGGACGCCCTGCGGCACGCTGAGCAGGCCCAGCTCGCGGTCCAGCCGCACCTGCTGCCAGGCGCCGGCCAGCGGGCGGGCGGTCCGCAGCGGGCGGTCGGCCGGCAGCGGGCGGTCGGCCGGCAGCGGGCGGTCGGCCGCGCGCACCGCCTCGAGGTCGTCGTCGTAGCCGCTGGCCACGACCGCTGCCCCCACCGTCGGGTCGACGAGGCCGTCGGTCAGCCGGGCTGCCGCGAGCGCCGCGTCGACGGCGTCGGCGAGCACCTCCGACACCAGCGCGGTGACGGGGCCGTCCTCCGCCCGGCGGGCCAGCACGCTGACCTCGGAGTCGGCGCGGAAGCGCGAGGCCGCCCGGTCGAGCGCGCCGAGGTGGGTGCGCGCGGCGACGATGGCGTCGCCCAGCACCTCCGGTCGGGTCACCACGATGCGGTGGGTGGTCCCGATGGCGCGGAAGGTCGCGGCCGCGGTGAAGGCGCCGCGGGCGTCGTGGCGGCTGGTCATGAGCCGCTCGAGCTCGCCTGGGAGGACCCGGTCCCGGAGCCGACAGACCCGACCGACCCGAAGCTGCTCGAGGACGACGAGGACGTCGCGGCCTTGGGCTTCGCCGTGGCCTTCGCCGTGGGCGTGGCGGCGGCCTTCGCCTTCGCCGCCGACGTGGTCGACGAGCTCGACGACGGGGACGCGGAGGGCGACGCCGAGCCGGTTGTGGAGCTGCCCGTGCCCGCGCTGTGGCCCGCCGCCGTGGCCTTGGCGTGGTCCTCGGCGAGGTGGAGGCCGAGTGCGGCACTGATGGCGGTGGCCGAGAGCATGGCCCCGGTGGTCCACCGTCGTGCGGTGGTCAGCGGGTGGGTGCGGCGGGTCATCGCTGGATCCTTCCCCGGTCGAGGGCTCTGTGCATGTCTCCCACCGTGGGGGCGTTCCCTGTGGAGTTGCTGTGGCAGCCATGGGGGTTCTCTCCCGCCCTCGTGAGCGGCCGGCGGAGGGGCACTGACAGACTGCGTGGCATGCGCATCACGGCACTGGCCGGTGGCGTCGGCGGCGCCCGCTTCCTGCGCGGGCTGCGCGACCACCTCGACCGCACCCCCGACCTCGCGGACACGACCCTGACCGTCGTCGGCAACACCGGCGACGACATCACGCTCTTCGGCCTTCGGGTCTGCCCCGACCTCGACACGCTGCTGTACACGCTCGGCGGCGGCGTCCACGAGGGGCAGGGCTGGGGCCGTGCGGACGAGAGCCACCGGCTCCAGGGTGAGCTCGCGGCATACGGTGCGGAACCGCAGTGGTTCGCCCTCGGCGACCTCGACCTCGGCACCCACGTCGTCCGCAGCCAGTGGCTCGGCCAGGGCCTGACCCTGTCCGAGGTCACCGCCCGCCTCGCGGACCGGTGGGGCCTGCCGGGCAAGGGCATCACCCTGCTGCCCATGACCGACTCCCCCGTCGAGACCCACGTCGTGGTCGAGGACGACGCGGGACGGCGCGCGGTCCACTTCCAGGAGTGGTGGGTGCGCATGCAGGCGAAGGTGCCGGCCGAGCAGTTCCTCGCCGTCGGCATGGACCGGGCGACGGCCGCGCCCGGCGTGCTCGACGCGATCCGCGAGGCCGACGTCGTCCTGCTGCCGCCGAGCAACCCGGTCGTCTCCATCGGCATCGTCCTCGGCGTCCCCGGCGTGCGCGACGCCCTGCGCGGCAGCCGGGCGCCGGTCGTCGGCGTGTCACCGCTCATCGGCGGTGTGCCGGTGCGCGGGCACGCGGACGCCTGCCTGTCCGCGATCGGGGTCGAGTCCACCGCGGGCGCGGTGGCCGGGTTGTACGAGGACTTCCTCGACGGCTGGCTCGTCGCCCCCGACGACGTCGACGCGGTGAAGGTCCCGCGGGCGAGGGTGGTCGGGCAGCCGCTGCTCATGACCGACCGCGAAGCGGCCGCCGACATCGCCGGCGCCGCCCTCGACCTCGCGCTCGAGCTCCGGGCGCGCTGACGTGCGCCTCGAGGTCGTCGGGGTCGAGGGGATCCCGGAGGTCCACGCCGACGACGACCTCGCCGGGCTCGTGGTGGCCGCCTGTGCGGCGATGCCGCTGGACCTCGTGGACGGCGACGTGGTCGTCGTGTCGAGCAAGGTGGTGTCGAAGTCGCTCGGCCTGTGGGCCGACACCCAGGACCGGGCCGCCGCCGTCGTGGCCCAGACCGTGCGCGTGGTCGCCGAGCGGGTGGTCGGTGACCGGGTGACCCGCATCGTCCAGGCCACGAGCGGGCCCGTCATGGCGGCTGCCGGGGTCGACGCCTCGAACACCGGCGGCGTCGACGGCCTGCTGCTCCTGCCCGACGACCCCGACGCGGAGGCCGCCCGGCTCCGCGAGCGGCTGCTGGTCCTCACCGGGTTGACCCGGCTCGGGGTGGTCGTGAGCGACACGGCGGGCCGGCCGTGGAGGGTGGGCCAGACCGACTTCGCCCTCGGGTCCGCGGGGGTGCAGGTCACCGACGACCTGCGGGGCGGGGTGGACGCCGACGGCGCCCCCCTGAGCGTGACGAGCCGGGCGGTCGCGGACGAGCTCGCCGCCGCCGCCGACCTGGTCAAGGGCAAGGTCTCGCACGTCCCGGCCGCAGTCGTCCGCGGCTCCGGCTGGGCCACCGAGGTCGTGGGTGCGGGCGCGCGCTCGCTGGTCAGGACGGGGCGCGAGGACTGGTTCGGCCTCGGCCGGGTCGAGGCGGTGCGGTCCGCGCTGGGCGTCCCGCCGGGCTCCCCCGCCGCCCTCGAGGACGGCATCGCCTCCGTCGCCCCCGAGGTCGTGGCCGAGCGTGTGGCCCGGGCGGTCCGGGTGGCGCTGCGCGGCTGCCCCGAGGCCGCCGTGGACGTCGGCCCCGACCACCTGCGCGTCCAGGCGGACTCGGGCTACCAGCTCGGGGTGGCCGTCAGCCGGCTGCGGACCGCGCTGTGGGGTGAGGGTGTCGAGGTCGCCGAGCCGCCGGAGCCGGCCGGGCTCGAGGTGGTCCTGCAGCTTCCCGTCACCTGAACCTGCCAGCGCCCGTCACCGCGGTGGGGCAGCTCACCTCTGGCGGTTGGGCAGGTGGGTCCGCGGTGCCATCCGCGGCCCGCGGCGGGGGCGCATGGCCCCGCTCAGCTCGAGCAGCCGCTGCACCCGGAACCGGTGGCCGCGGTACGGCTCGAGCACCTCGGCCATCTCCTCGTCGCCCAGGGCCTCGCCGGTCAGGGCCCACGTGACGTTCTTGGCGACGTGGTAGTCGCCGAAGCTCACCGCGTCGGCGTCGCCGAACGCCCGCTGCGCCGTCTCCGCCGCGGTCCACACCCCGATGCCCGGCACCGCGCGCAGCCGCCGCGACGCCTCCCTCGCCGGCAGGGTGACGGCCTGCTCCAGCCGCCCGGCGACCGTGGCGGCACGCACGGCCGTGCCCGACCGGGCGCCGTCGACCGAGGCCCGCAGCCACTCCCACGACGGGATGGCCGCCCAGCCCGCGGCGTCCGGCGCCACCCACAGCCGGCGGTCCGCACCGGGCCCGGGCGCGCGGGAGCCGAACCGCCGCACGAGCAGCCGGTACCCGGCGAACGCCTCCTGCCCGGTCACCTTCTGCTCGATGGCGGCGGGCACGAGGGCGTGCAGCACCAGGCCCGACCGCGGGACGTGCCACGCGGCATACCGCCGGTGTGCCTGCGCCACCTGCGGGTGGTGCGGCACGAAGTCGCGGTCGTCGTCCTGCGCCCCGAGCAGCGACGGCACCTGGTCGAGCGCCCACGCGGCACCGGGGCCCCAGGCGGTGGCGTGCACCTCGGCGAGGTCCGAGCGCTGCACCAGCCTCAGGGTCGCCGGTCCCGCTGGCGTGGGCAGGCCGAGCCACCAGCCGTCGCCGCGGTCGGACTGGAACGTCGGGTCGCCGGCGCCACGGCGGAAGGCCGCCACGACGAGCCCGACCGCCGTCGGGCGACCGGGCCGCCACACGCGGCTCGACTCGGCGGACGGGGACACCGGGCCATTCTCGCGCGTTGCCCCGACAGACCACCGGGCGCCCGGCACCTTGCCGGACCCCGACCGCACCACCGGGCGAGGACCGTAGACTCTGCGCGAACCGCCCCCGACTCCCCGAGGAACCCGTGAGCAACAAGCGTGCGAGCCAGGACCGCAAGGCCCGACTGGCCGAGATCCAGCAGCAGCAGAAGGCCAAGGAGCGCCGCGTCGCCGGGATGATCATCGTGGGCTGCCTCGTGCTGCTGGCCGCCCTCGGTGGTGTCGTCCTGTTCGCGGTCAACGACGCCAAGGCCGGTCAGCTGCCGAACCTCGGGGTCTCCCTCGCGGCCGCCAAGTGCCAGCCGGTCACGACCGACCCCAACTCCGGCAGCGGCGAGCACGTCGGCCCCGGCACCAACAAGCCGAGCGAGACGTCGGTGCAGTACGACACGATCCCTCCCAGCCATGGTCCGCACTTCGCCACCCCGGACGTCAGCGGCCGCGACTTCTACACCGCCGCCGACCGGCCGCCGCTCGAGACCCTGGTGCACAACCTCGAGCACGGCTACACGATCCTCTGGTACGACGGCACCAAGGTGAAGGACACGAAGCTGCTCAAGGAGATCGCCGACAAGGCCGACAAGCAGCCCCAGGCCTCCGGCAAGTTCAAGGTCGTCGAGTGGGACGCCAGCCGCGGCGCGTTCCCCGCCGGCACGGTGTACGCGCTGTCGCACTGGGCCTCCGACGCCGGTCACCGCCAGCTGTGCGGCGACCTGTCCGGCCAGGTCGTGATGGACTTCATCACCAAGTACCCCAAGGACAACACCCAGGAGCCCGGCGCCGCCTGACGCCGCCACCAGGAGGGGCCTGACACCCTTGCCCCTCCTGGCCGCAGGGAGACGACGAGGGCCGCCCGCACACCGCG